>CBEULQ010000770.1:0-2024 GCA_965543975.1 uncultured Desulfocucumis sp.
AGTTATCAAGCTGTGACTTCGCCGACACCAATAATGGCCAATTTGCCCTTACTATTTTGTCCTCCTTTCGATGTGACGGCCGAAACCAATATCATGCATCCTCCGGCCCGGTTTTTGGGTTATTTAGCTTGACAGGTCTAGTCTGAATATTGCGACGATTCACCATATTCAAATTACTATACAGAAAACCATTTGTCCAGTTACGGCGGACATGGAGGACTTTATGGAGTGAATCGCGGTAACTTGGATATTCCACCAATATCGTTATTAATGGTGAATCATGTTCATGAATAATCGAGCAAATAATAAGATCAAAAAATATTTTACTATGCAGATTAACTATATTGTTTATATGTAGTTTATCTACAATGTATAATAGTAATTAAAGCAACTTAGGTATCCGTTACCTGAAGCTGGAAAAAGGAGGCATAAAGGAGGGTATGGCGCCGGTAAGGAGTCTTTGGTATCATCAGCGGGCCTTCCCCGATGGTCATTTTGTTAAAGCCCCACTCGGCCGGTATCCTGACCGGCGCGATGGACGCGATGAACTTATTACAGCAAAAGGCGGCCGACGAAATGTAAAAATGTATACCTCAGATAAACACAAAGACTCATTATCCTCCAGCCAGTTTTTTAAGTTATTTAGCTTGACAGGGCCGATCAAAATAGCGTTATATATAGATAATGATTCATCATATTCAGATTACTATATAGAAATCAATTTGCTCAGATATGGCGGGTTCGGGGGGGCTTTTTGGGAGTGAATCGCGGTAACATAGATATTCCGCCCACGTCTTTATTGAAGGGGAATCATACTCATGAATAAACGGATAAATAACAAGCCAAAAAAATTTTTACTATGTAGATTAACTATATTGTTTATTTATAGTTAATCTATAATTTTACAGCAATTAGCATGCAACATAAAAATGGCAGGAGAGATAAAATGAACCAGGAATACATGCGCATCAATGAGTTAGTTCGGCGATCCGGAGTCCCTCGTACAACCATTCATTTTTACCTTCGGGAAGGACTTCTCCATCCCCCGATGAAGACCGGCCGCACCATGGCCTATTATAACGACAGCCACCTAAGGCGGCTGCAACTAATCAACAAAATGAAGGTGGACCACCGCCTGCCCATGGCCATCCTCAAAGAACGGCTGGATAAATTGGAGCGGGATGGGGCGCGGGAAGACTCATCTGCCGGTGTTCTAAACAGATCCGGCGATATCAAAGTCAAACCGACAGACAGCAAAAGACGGAAAGAGATTATTGACGCCTCAATCAGGATATTCTCCCAAAAAGGCTACCATCATACCAAGGTGCAGGATATTACAGGCTTAATCGGCATCTCCACCGGCACCTTTTACATTTACTTTAAAAACAAGCGCGATCTGTTTATGGAAGTGATCGACGATGTTTTCCGGACCATAGTATATGATGCAGCCAAGGCTATACGAAATGAGGATGACCCATTCAAGCGCTTGACCATTCGGGGGAAGGTCTTTTTTAAGAACTACTCAAAATATAACGAAATACTTCACCAACTCCGGGCTGAAATGGCCAGCGAGGATACCTGGCCACAGGATCGCGTAAGAAAGTCATATCTTGAACTAACCAGGCCTGTTATAAAAGAGTTGGAAGATGCTTTCAACAAGGGCCTTTTCCGCCCCGTTGATCCTGATCTCCTGGCCTACGCCTTAACAGGTATTATCGAGATAATGTCTTTGCGACTAAAACTGGACAATAAGTATACCTATGATCAAGCCGAAAAATTTATAATCGACTTTGTATCCAACGGAATCGGCCTAAGACCCCAAGAATAGACGGTTTAATTACCCGTGTTGATGCAACCGCCGCCATCATGGTAAAATTAACAGGCTTCTGCCGGCAACATTTTCCCTTATAATAAAAGATAAACCCCTTCTTCCTAACCCTCCAGGGGTAGGTGTCAGGGGCGTTTTTTTCAATGCAAAATCACCTTGGCACAGTTTCATTATGCTATGTTTTTTGCGTACGCGC
>CBEULQ010000771.1:0-2021 GCA_965543975.1 uncultured Desulfocucumis sp.
GAGAAGAATAAGCTTGAAAAAATTATCTGTTGCTTTGATTTTTTTTATATTAATGTCTCCTATATGGGTAACCGGTTATGCAATAGCAAATGAAAGAACATCATATTTTTCAGACGAAAAAGAAATCCTTGTCAAATATAAAGATGAAGTTGTTGAAACTTGGGGAGAGCACCTGTTGGAACCGGAAACCGGTTTATTCTTTAGTCAGGAAAATAAACCTGTTGTTGAGGATTTTCTCCGAGAAATAGGAGTGATTAAATATAAGATCCCTTCTTCTTTAAGTATAGAGGCAGCAATAAAGGCTTTCGAGACTGACGAAAGGGTTCAGCTTGTTGCTACGAATGACACCCGATTATTAGATCCATATATGGTTAAATCGCATTCCGAAAGTTGTAGTGAAGCAGTTTATGGTGGAGTCTACCAAAACCCTTTATATAAAGAACAATGGGCTTTGCAGCAGTTTGACGTACCAGCAATCCGTGAAGAAATCGATGATAATAATATTAACCAAATTACCGTTGCCATCTTGGATACCGGAGTCGACCTTCAACATGAAGATCTAAAAGATGCTCTGGTGGCAGGGTATAACTTTATTAGCAACAATGAAGATCCCAACGATGATTTTGGACACGGAACCCATGTTGCCGGAATTATAGGAGCGATAAACAATGATATAGGGATTGTGGGTGTGGCCTCCTGTGTAAAAATAATGCCTGTAAAGGTTTTAAACGACCTGGGTAAAGGGGATGTAATGACAGAAATTAAAGGTATAGTTTGGGCTGTAGATAACGGAGCCGACGTAATCAACCTCAGCCTGGGCGGGGTAAGGTTCAAAGATGGAGTAGAGGCGTTCAACCCCGTTGAGTATGCTGCCGTTCAATATGCAATCAGTAAAGGGGTGGTTGTAGTTGCCGCCACCGGAAATTATTCAGAGGCGGTATCTTACCCGGCAGCATATCCTGATGTAATTGCCGTTACATCACTTAATCAACTGGGAGATATTTCAATGTTTGCCAATTATGGCACAGAAGTCAGCATAGCGGCTCCCGGTGAGGATATTTACAGCACCATGCCCGGAAATACATACCAATATGCCACCGGCACATCGGTTGCCGCACCGTTTGTCAGCGGCATAACGGCTTTAATGCTGGCGAAAAATAATCTCTTAACCCCGTATGAAATAAAACAGCTTATAGAAGCAGGGGCGGATGATAAGGGAAATCCAGGGAAGGACGATCAATACGGATACGGTGTTGCCAACCCCAAAAGGAGCATAGGATTGCCGCTTGTAAAAATCAAATCATCAGAATCCAATTTTTTTTATCCGGGACGAACTCAACAATTTTCCTTGACAATGGAAGATATTGAGCAAAATATCCAGACTTCGGTATGTTCCGATGTGTACCAGGACGTATATAGTTTTGTGATTGATTTTGATAAATCATATGGAAAATACTATTACGGCGATTATCTCCTAGAGAAAAGTTCCGTTATTGGCATGGTATATGGAAAAGGAGAACAGGCGGTTTTACTCCAAGAACCGGGATTTTATGAAACGCGAACCCGTAGCGCAAATCAGGAATATGCCGGAAACCGCTACAAATTCAGTCTGTTTCCGGAAGCACCCATAGCAAACATTAAAAGCGGGTATTACGATTTGCCTGTAGAAATAGTCCTGACTACTTCTACAGCTCCAGGGAATATATATTACACAACTGATGGACAATCCCCCTTGAAAGATGGTAAATTACGATCTGACGCAAAAAACTATACTGAGCCGATTAAAATAGCCGCTGATACTGATATTAAAGCAATAACGGTTTCAGGGAAATTTACCAGTACAACAGCTTCTTATTGGTATAAACAATTATTTACTGATTATTTAATAGATATTGAAGAAGGAAACCGGAACATTGAAACGGAAAATTATTTACTGGAGGTTGATAAGCAAGATAATGTCAATGTATATATATTAAAATTAAGAGAATTGATAGAGAATAAAAATGATCAATACTTTATTA
>CBEULQ010000772.1:0-2021 GCA_965543975.1 uncultured Desulfocucumis sp.
GAGACACTGTTCAATCTCAGCGGTCAAACTGTTCAGTTTGACCCGGCATATTCACTTAAGGTGGCTATACAAAATACCGTATATTAAACTGGACAAAAATTGAATTTAATCTGTCTTTTCATTAAACTACTGCTCTTTAATAATTTTAACTTTTATTAGTGCATTTTGCAGGGAATCTTCATAATCTTTCAGCTGCAACCGGTTTGTTTCAATTTCAAGATTTAATTCGTCCTTTGGCGCGCTTAGGGATGCTGCGCCTTCTCTATTCTCCAACATATCAATGTTTTCCAGCACACTATTGTAATCGTTTGTTATATCTTTTTCCGATGCCTTCCTGTTCTGAACTCCCAGTTCAACCAGCCGTCCCATCAACTCGTCATATCTGTCCACGGGTATTTTCAATACCAATGTATTACCACCGGCATTTTCAGAAGCCTCCACCTGTCCGCCCAGGGAAAGGGCCAGCGAGGAAACTTTCCCGGCGGCCGTTTCGGTATCCTTCGCGGTCAGGCTAACCTCAGCCTCTTTAACAATTTTACGCTGAGGAGTCAGTATTGTCTTGAAAGCAGCAGGAGCCCCGGAGGGTGCCCCCTCCGTTCCGCCCCTCATATCCTGGGTAGATCCGGCTTCCTTTTCCTGCATGGCTTCATCGGCCTTTTCAGGAACAGCCATAGTATAAAGTCTGTTTTCCCCGCCGGAAGCCCCATCTTTCGCTGGAGTCTGGTCATCGGCGTTAATCCTGGCAGAATCCTCTTTGTTTTCGCTTTCCCTTTGGGCTCCCTGGGCAATATAAGCTTCTCCAGCTGTGGCGACATCATTAACCTGCATATCGGAGGCAGATTCAGAGGTTTCTTTAGCAATTTCCTTTGTTTTGGCTTCATTGTTGAGTATGGCCACGTTCTTGCCCCCGAGAAAATTATTATTTAACGGGGAATCATTTTTATGGCCCCACTGGTTGGAGTGACCGTACAAAATAGCCACACTGCCCATCACAACCAGTAAGCTTGCTGCTACGGCCAGCCTGCGGGATAGGCCGGCCCCGGTTAAAATGGCCAAAATCCCTTTTCTTTTAGACGGCAGAGAGGGAGTTGCAGCTTCCAGCCTTTTCCTTAAATTAATCCTGAAATCAGCAGGAGGGGATATCTCCGGCATTGTCTGTAGCAGACTCACAACCATCCGTAAATTCTCAAGTTCCCTTGAACAGTCGGAACAAGCCTCAAGGTGGGAAGCCACCAGAACACTATCGGAGGGTTTCAGCGCACCGTCCAGGTGTGCCGATAAGAGATCCCGGATTTCATGACACTGCATCTCAACCCCCCCTTTACTTGAACTGACGTGTAACAATGCTCGAAAGTTCCCGGTCTCCAAGCACCTTTTGCTTTAACGCCTGCCTCGACCTGTTCAGCCTGGATTTTACCGTTCCCAGGGAACAATCAAGGGATGCGGCAATTTCCTCATATGACAACCCTTGCATCTCCCTCATTACCAGTATCAGTCTTTGCTCGTCTGTCAGCGTATTTAAACATTTCTGCACCGCCCGCTGCAATTCGCTCCTTTCCATCGACTCTTCCGGGCTGAGCGCATCATCAGCCAGGTATAAATTACCACCCGTATTGGACATGATTTCGTCCAGTGATACTTTTTTACGCCTTTGCTGCCGCCTCAATTCGTCCCTACAGACATTTGCGGCAATACGGTAAAGCCAAGTGGCAAAGCTGGAATCTCCCCGGAATGTGCCGAGTGACTGATAGACCCTTATAAAGGTCTCCTGGGCCAAATCGTTGGCATCCGCATGGCTGCCTGTAAATCTATATGCAACTGTATATATTTTACTCTCGTATTTTCTAACCAGTTCGTCAAAAGCATCAAGGTCACCGTTTTTGCTCCTCTGCACCAATATATCGTCAGGGCGCAATTTCCTTTGCCACCCCCTTCTTAATGAGTGGATGTTCACAAGTTACTAATTCGACAACTTATAAATCAGTCCTCCCCCGCATCCAAAAGGAATAATATTCAATACC
>CBEULQ010000773.1:0-2014 GCA_965543975.1 uncultured Desulfocucumis sp.
ATTTGAATGTCGCATAACAAAAGATGTAGTGCAGCACCGTTAGAGTAAATCGGCGCTACACAGTGTTGCATATGCGTAATCTTTTGTCGTTATGTTATAATTATATTTGAAAGGGCTGATACCCTTGGCTGAATTTGATCTGATTATTAAGGCCCTGGCCGAACGGTACATAGATAATATTGCTTCACTGGTGCGTGGTATGGAAGTTACCGTGGAGCAGATCCAGGCCACCGATAAAGAGGCTGTGGCCGTACAGCGGACTTCGGACGTACTGGTCAAAGTGCGCGAGGAAAATTACGAGTATTTAATGCTGATGGAGTTCCAGGCCAGGCCGGACCGTAAGATGGCCGGGCGACTTTTGGAGTACACGGCCTTGCACCACCGCCGATATGAAAAGCCGGTGTATCCTGTGGTGATAAATCTCACCAGCAGAGGCCGGCAGGCAGAGCAGTATATAATGGATTGTCTAGACTTGACGGTGGTTGATTTTAGCTATCGGATGATCAACCTGGAGGATTTAACCGGCAGGGATTTCCTGTATCGGGGTCCGGTGGGGTTGTTGCCGCTGGTGCCTCTTATGAGGCATGACGAGCCTCTTGAAGCAGTGCTGGAGAAGTGCGCCGATAGAATCGAGAATGAAGAACCCCGGGAAGAGGAAAGGTCAACCCTTTACCTGTCTGTGGGAGTTTTGGCGGCTTTGAAGTTTCCGAAACAATTAATTACAAGGGTTCTGGAGGTGAGCAAGATGGAAAACTCTCCGCTGTTTGATGATATCCGGGAAGAATGGGAAGCCAGGGGTGAGGCTAGAGGCGAGGCTAGAGGCGAGGCCAGAGGCGAGGCCAGAGGCGAGGCGAAGGGTGAGATTAAGGGCAGGATGGAAGTGGCTAAAAACCTATTGCTTTTAAATATGGATATTGATACTGTCGTAAAGGCAACTGGCCTTGATAAAACAAAAATTGAGGAGTTAGAGAAGCAGATTAGTCAACAGGATATTAAGAAAAATTAGAAGATTTTAAGGTTATGAAAATACTTAGAATATAATCCAATTTTTAGACCTCCGGGTTTATTTATTCCCCGGAGGTTTTATATTTGTATTTTAACAGAGCGGGACTGGCAGTTAAGTTAATTAAAGATCATATATTGTTGAAGAGGGGGTGGGAACATGGCAGCCGACTGCGACCTCAAAGAACCTTTAAAGGGAGAAGTAAAATTCTCATGTACGCGTAATGGCGTTCCAATAGATATTTCTGAGGCTCAAAAAATAGTATCAAAAGCATTTTTAGAAATGGCGCTATCTAAGTTGGCTCGTCTCGAAAGACAGAGCAGATCAAAGCGGGAAGCAGGCGGCTCACGGAGCAATGCCAAAGTCACCATATAATTCTACGCCACTTCCAAAAAGGTTCCCCCGGGGTAGATATCTACGCCGTACGATTTGACAAGTTCTATCTTTTCCTCTAATATATCGTCTTTGTACAGTGCGGCTGTGCCGAATCCCAACTTGATTAAATCAACGTATTCTCCCGAGGTGCTGAGTAAATCCCTGGTTTCACCCAGCCCGGCCCCCTTGTCAAGGATCATGGTCAGGCCCTGGACCCTGGGCCGGGCCAACCTGTCCCCCAATGGGAATGCTATCAAGTCCCTCCAGATATTCGATTTTAAATCGATCATTAAAACACCCCTTCCCGGTCCGCTGCATACATACCCAATGTCTGGCACAATACCGGGCAGCCTGTAACTGCCCCGGGGTATGTGTCGCCTTTCTTAAAGTATTCATGTCAATTAGCTTTGGTTACATCGGAAGCGACCGGCTTGAGGATGGAAGCACCTGTTAATTAACCCTCCAGGCAAGGGCTAAAGGGTATGCGGCTTATCCTCCCGGGCATTCCCTTTGGGTAGAAACCAGTCCGGTATTCCTCAGACTGGCCCCCTAAGACCGCCATTGCCCTTCATATTCCCCGGTGTTTTTGGGATGGCGCCCGAATGGCAGAAAACGTCACCTTAATCCCAACGGCAT
>CBEULQ010000774.1:0-2009 GCA_965543975.1 uncultured Desulfocucumis sp.
TAAATCACCGGCTGCGGCATACGGGTCTATTTCCCGGTTAACTAATTTCTCCGTCAAATTGTTCATTTTTCCGTTGGATAATAAATCCTTTTCAATAATCTCCATTAATTGTCGCTGGATGATTTCAGTCACCTCAAGCCGCAGGCGTTTTTCCGCCGCTTCCCGGTATGTGCCGGTATCCGTCAGGTGCCGTCGGTGTTTTTTAATGGTCTCCCATAAATTGGGGATGTTTTTCCCGTCCAATGTCGACGTGGGAATGACCGGAGGGCGCCAGCCCTTTATCAGTGGGCTCAAATCCAGCATTCCTTCAATATCCGTTATCATTTTTTCGGTGCCGCCCAGATCAGCTTTGTTGATGACAAATATATCGGCTATCTCCATAATCCCGGCTTTGATGGTCTGGATGTGATCTCCGGCTCCCGGGGTCAGAACCACTATGGTGGTATCGGCGTAATGCATTATATCCAGTTCGGATTGTCCAACTCCCACGGTTTCTATGATTACAATGTCACACCCGTAGGCGTCAAGAACTTTAACAACATCCTTGGTTGCCCTGGCCAGGCCTCCCAGGCTGCCGCGGGTGCCCATGCTCCGGATGAACACACCACGGTCTAGGGCATGCTCCTGCATGCGGATGCGGTCGC
This sequence comes from uncultured Desulfocucumis sp., assembly GCA_965543975.1. Taxonomy (GTDB): domain Bacteria; phylum Bacillota; class Desulfotomaculia; order Desulfotomaculales; family Desulfocucumaceae; genus Desulfocucumis. The sequence continues at coordinate 645 of CBEULQ010000774.1, forward strand.
CCAGCAGCGCTCCGCCTGAAAAGGGGCTGGTGGGGTCTACGGCGATTATGCCTGCCTTAAGATTCTCAGCCCTTATTTGTTTGGTTATTTCGTCCACCAGGGAACTTTTGCCGGCTCCGGGCGATCCGGTAATACCCAAAACATACGCCTTTCCTGTGTGCGGATAAATACGGCTTATAACTTCCTGCTTTTCCGCGCCGTCATTTTCGATGAGGGTGATAATTTTGGCGGCGCTTCGCCGGTCCCCTTGTAGAAGCTTATCAACGTATTCAATCATGCAAATCGCCCCCGGTTCAGTATTCTATTCCCTGACGGGCATCCACGCCCTTGTAGAAGGGGTGGTTGACCAGGGTCATTTCAGTTATCAAATCCGCTGCTTTTAGTATTTCTTCGGGCGCGGACCTGCCTGTAAGAATAAGCTCCACATGGTCAGGCTTGCTTCTAATCATTTCAATGACATCGTCCAGGGGGATCAGTTTGTAATCCAGGGCTACGTTTATTTCGTCCAATATTACCAAGTCGTAATTGCCTTCACGCACTACCTTTTTGGCGGTTTCCAGTCCCTGCACGGCAATCCTGATATCTTCAGGGGAGGGGTTGTTTCTGTCAACAAATGTTTCCAGCCCGGACTGCACAATTATCAGGTTCGGAAGGAACTTTTCAGCAGTCAGCAATTCGCCATAATCGCTGCCTTTCATGAACTGCAGCATAAAAACTTTATAGCCGTGTCCTATGGCCCGCAGGGCAAGACCCAGGGATGCAGTGGTCTTTCCCTTGCCGTTGCCCGTATAAACCTGTACAAGTCCTCTTTCTAAACGGGGCCGCCCCATTCATACCCCTCCTTACCCTTTAACAAGATTTTTGGCTATTACCATCCTCTGGATCTGGTTTGTTCCCTCGTAAATCTGAGTGATTTTGGCGTCCCGCATCATTCGCTCCACAGGGTATTCGCGGCAGTAACCGTAACCTCCCAGTATTTGCACCGCGTTGGTGGTAACCATCATGGCCGTATCCGTGGCATACATCTTGGCCATGGAAGCTTCCTTGCTTAAGGGCAGGCCGCGGTCCTTAAGCCTTGCTGCCCGGTACACCAGCATCCTGGCGGCGTCAATCTGGGTGGCCATGTCGGCGAGCATAAAGCCTATGGACTGGTGTTCAACGATGGGCTTGCCGAACATCACCCGCTCCTTGGCGTAAGCCAGAGCCACATCAAAGGCTCCCTGGGCGATACCCAGTCCCTGGGCTGCTATACCTATGCGGCCGCTATCCAGCAGGGCCATGGCCACCCTGAAGCCGTCGCCTTCCACACCCAGCAGGTTTTCCTTGGGTACGTGAGCGTTTTCAAAAATAAGTTCGCCGGTGAGG
>CBEULQ010000775.1:0-2009 GCA_965543975.1 uncultured Desulfocucumis sp.
AAAAATAAAAGAATGGCTGCTTATAAGAGTTTGAGAAATTCAGCAAGCGATTATCCTATACTGAATGTTGCCGTTTCAAATATGAATGATGAATGGCGTATAGTGGTGGGAGCCAGGCCAAATAGAGCCAAAATTGCCGCAAAAGCCTCGGAAGAGCTGTCTAAAGGGATCATAAACAGTGAAAACATAGACCATGCGGCCAATTTGGCGGCGGAGGAGTTATCTTTCGGAACGAATATGAGAGGTACGGCGGAATATAGAAAGGCCATGTGCAAGGTGTTGGTCAAAAGGGCAGTAACGGAGGTAGCGCAATGCAGATAGAAGCCACAATCAATAACAATAGGGTTACCCTGGAAATAGAGAAGGACGAATTATTGGCGGATACTTTAAGAGCACATGGATTGTTAAGCATAAGGCAGGGCTGCGATACATCCTGCTGCGGTCTGTGCACCGTATGGATAGACGGAAAACCGATCCTGTCCTGTTCGACTCTTTCCTTCCGGGTTCACGGCAAGAGTATTACCACCATAGAGGGAGTCCAAAAGGAAGCCGAGGAATTTGCGCGATTCCTTGCGGGGGAAGGCGCAGAACAGTGCGGCTTCTGCAGTCCGGGTTTCATTATGACTGTGCTGGCCATGAAAAATGAGCTTGTGAATCCCACGGAAGAAGAGATAAAACATTATCTCACCGGCAATTTGTGCAGATGCACAGGCTATATGGGACAGATGCGGGCAATTAAGAAGTATCTGGGGGTGGCGTAACTATGAAAATCGTCGGCAAGGGTATTGCAAAGATAGACGGGATGGCCATCGCCACAGGCAAACCTGTTTATACGGATGACCTGGCCGTGTCCAATGCTCTGGTGGTTAAAATACTCCGGAGCCCCCACGCCTTTGCAAAAATAAAATCCATTGATGTATCAAAGGCGGAAAAGCTTTCGGGTGTTGAGTGCATTTTTACCTATAAGGATGTTCCAAATATCAGATATACATCGGCCGGACAGTCCTATCCGGAGCCTTCGCCATACGACCGGCTGATATTGGATGAAATCGTCAGGTACGCGGGAGATGAAGTGGCAATTATAGCTGCCGTAGATGAAAAAACCGCATTGCAGGCCATGAATCTGATCAAGGTTGAGTACGAGGTGTTTGAACCTGTTTTGGATTTTGAAAAAGCACAAGGGCATACATCCATCGTTCATCCCGAGGATGATCTTCACTGCAATATCGATATCGGTATGAAAAAGGAAAAGAATATTGCATCTTCACATAAAGTGGAAGTTGGAGATGTGGAGGAAGAATTAAAAAAGTGTGCTGTGGTGGTGGAAGAAACCTACTATACCCAGGCCCAGGCCCATGCCATGATGGAAACTTACCGGGCTTTCAGCTATCTTGATCATACAGGAAGGCTTGTGGTGGTAAGTTCCACTCAGATTCCATTTCATGTTCGAAGAAAGCTGGCCAGAGCATTACAGATCTCTCCAAGCAGGATAAGGATAATTAAACCGAGGATCGGTGGAGGTTTCGGGGGAAAGCAGACTGCCGTGGCAGAAATATTCCCGGCTATCGTTACTATTAAGACAGGGAAGCCGGCTAAAATTGTGTATGAAAGAAAGGAAACCTTTTGCTGCACAAATAGCCGCCATGCCATGAGATTAAAAGTCCGGCTGGGAGCGGACAGGGAAGGGTATATTAGGGCTGTGGATATACAAGGTTTGTCCGATACCGGAGCTTACGGGGAGCATGCGCCCACGGTATTTGCGGTTGTGGGAGGCAAAACCCTTCCTCTATATAATAAAACAAATGCTGTCCGGTTCATGGGAGATGTGGTTTATACAAATAAAATGCCGGCAGGGGCCTTAAGAGGATACGGGGCGACCCAGGGAACTTTTGCCCTTGAATCAACGGTTAACAAGCTGGCAGAAAAATTAAATATGGACCCGGCAATAATCAGGTTGAAAAATTTAATCAAAGAAGGGGAAACATGCCTGGTCTACAATGGCACTCTTT
>CBEULQ010000776.1:0-2007 GCA_965543975.1 uncultured Desulfocucumis sp.
ATTAATATTTAATATTTTAACAAAAATAAGGAGGATGTGTTATTATGGGACATCTTACGCTGGCAAAAAACCATGTGTACCTGGAGTTGGCCCGGAGGCTGGACAAAAACCCGGTGGGCGCGGTGATTAACGAAACTCTGATGAATATTCTGTACATTCTCTACACCGAAAATGAGGCCGAAATAGGTAGCAAATTTCCCCTGCTGCCGGTTCCTCTGGACAAACTGTCTGACGCCACCGGCGTGGATGAAAGTGAACTGCTGGGCCATCTGAATAACATGGCTGATAAGGGCCTGGTCATCGACGTGGAGCGCAAGGGCAAAGTTTACTACATGCTTACTCCGCTGGTAATCGGATTTTTCGAGTATACCTTTATGAGGGTGAACGAAAGGCTGCCCATGCGTGAGCTGGCGGAGTTGTTCGAAATGTACCATCACTCGGAGGGTGTGGCGCAGGAGTTTTTCGGCGCCGACACAAAAATGTTTCAGACCTGGACTTACGAAAGCAAAATGCCGGACGTGGAAACGGAAGTTTTAAGTTATGAGAAGGCCTCGGAAATGATCAGGGACGCCGGGGGAGGCTCGCTGACCATGTGCTACTGCCGCCACCAGGCCAGACACCTGGGTAAGGCATGTGACGCCCCGGTGGAGGATGTCTGCACTTCACTCGGCAAAGCCTCCGAATGGCTTGTAAGACGGGGCTTTGCCCGGCCGGCGTCTGTGGATGAACTGCTCAGGGTGCTGGAAAAAACCGAAGAATTGGGTCTGGTGCACCTGGGTGACAATGTTCAGAACAACCCGGCCTACATTTGTCACTGCTGCGGCTGCTGCTGCGGAGTGCTGCGGGCCATTAACGAGCACGATGTCATGTCCATTCACCCGGCTAACTTTATTCCATTAGTAAATACTGAAGACTGTGTGGGTTGCGGTATTTGCGCAGACCGCTGCCAAATAAACGCAATAGATATAGTAGAGGCGGTGCCCGGAGATAAAAAGAGCCGTAAAGCATTTGTTCGTGAAGACCGTTGTATCGGTTGCGGTGTATGCGTGGCGGGTTGTAAGAAGGAAGCCGTTAAAATGACCAGGAGAAATACTATTCACGTGCCTCCGTTGAATAAAAAGGATCAGATGATGCAGATAGCCCTGCAAAGCGGCAAGTTAAAATTTTAGCTGCAGATCGCCTGAAATACATAAATTATTCAATGAAAGCGCAAATTGATGCAAGCCGTTAAAGACCAAGATAAGAAAGAAAATGGGCTGTCTCAAAAGTTGAGGTAGCCTTTAAATTTTTTAAATTATTTCCTCCTTTTTTTAATCAATGTCGCCTCCTCAAATCTTTACATTAATGTACCTAAGATAGATTTTTGTGCCCTTTGCCGTAGAGTTTAGGTTGCGGGGTTGGGTTTGGGTCTGATCCTTGTTTTATAAAAGCTGTAACCCAACCCGCCCAGAAGTAGAAATCCGGCCAGTCCCACCCCTGAGTACAGGAAACGCACAAGATTGGTAAAACCCAGTTGGCTTGCTGCTATTGCAACAGTTGTGATTAGCGGGATAATCAATTTAAATTTCCTGCTTTCCGGGCTGGTTATCCTGGCTGTGAATCCGTAAAGGCCTCCCACGGCGGTGGTGTATATGGCCGCCAGCAGTACGGCGGTATAGCCCAGGGCAACAGTGGGAGAGAAACGGCTGGCAATGAAGTTCATAGGTATGGAATATCCGAAGGATTCCGGCATTCCCAATATGGACAGGTTGATGGCCAGTATGCCGGCTCCCAGCCCTATACCTCCGAACAGAGCGCCCTCCCAGCGCTGCACCCTGTTTTCCGATATCCTGCCCATGGGCGCTAGGATGGCTACCGCCACCACCAGATTATAAGATACGTAGGTCAGTGCCGATAGGGGCCAGTAGGGGATGACTGCCGCCCAGGGCTGGGTAAATATATTTATCATGTTGATGCCCGGAGGCGAATATATCAGCACAGCCAGTGACAGGGCAACAATGCCGACCA
>CBEULQ010000777.1:0-2006 GCA_965543975.1 uncultured Desulfocucumis sp.
CAAGAATACTGTTACTCCCAATGGTAATGTAGCTATTATAGTACAAAATGGTATAGTCACCGGAATTGAAAAGGGTCAGGTAAACATTCCAAAAGACGGATATGTAATATTATATGGTACAAATAACAGTGAAAGATCTGACCAGTTTGCAGTCGGTAAAAGGATAGATTACAAAGTGGTTGACGATGGAAACAAGGACTGCCGATTTAAATCCATAATAAGCAATTATCCTCTTTTATTATCAAATGGGGAACAAGCGATTGAAGAAGTAAAGGACCCTAAAATGGCCAGTCGAGGACCTAAGAGCTTTGTAGGAATAAACCGGGATAATATACTGGTTATGGGCACAGCAGATGCGGCTAGCGTATGGGATCTTGCAGAAATAGCTAAATCATTAGGATTAAACGATGCAATAAATCTGGATGGCGGTGCATCCTGTGGCGTGTATTACAACGGAAAGTATATAAAAAGCCCTGGAAGAAAATTGTCTAACTGTTTGGCAATTATTAAACGCTAAACAGTTAGGCCTGGACGTACCGGCATGGTCAATATCAATCCCGGTCAGGCAGCTTACCGGGGATCAATGATAGCTCAGCATACGCTGGGCAATTGTGTTCTGGTGGGTGTACAGAAGGAGAATAGCAGTGCACTAAATCTATCTTAGCTATGTTCCCAGTCAGTCAAATGCTTGGCTGGGACTTGTTATTTACCAGCCTTATATTCATAAATGGGTCTATACAACAGTAAGCCCATATAGAGCAAAGAAATTTTATATTAGACAGAGTTCGACACACTTCCCAAAGGTAATTTGTCTATGACTGTCAAACTATGGGGATGTCTGAATATTCTAACCATGTTAATGGGGGTTAAGTATAATGATAAGAGATGAGGATAAAAATCCCTCAAACCAAGAAATCAGACATAATCCAGTAACTGCAACCAATAAACAACTTCAACAAGAGATTGTTGAGCGCACGCGGACAAAAGAGACAATGCGTGCTGCCCACAAGCAATTATTGGATATAATTGAATTTCTCCCCGATGCCACATTTGTTATCGACCGGGATAAGAAGGTAATCGCTTGGAATCGAGCTATTGAAATGATGACAGGTGTACCAAAGGAATACATCATCGGCAAGGGTAATTATGCTTACGGCGTAGCCTTTCACGGTAGACCGATTCCTTTATTAATCGACCTTATATTCTCAGATCACAAGGAAACCGAACAAAGATGCGATTTCGTTGAAAGAAAGGGCGAAACACTATAGCCCCGAGGAGACATGAATTTCGCTATGTGGATAAACATGGTAAAGTTAAGCAGGTTCTAGCAACCGTTGCAATGATTCCGGGTACTCAAAAGAGCGTGGTATCTTTATTGGACATAAGCGACCGAAAGCGGGCGGAAGAGGCGATACGCATCTCTGAGGAACGTTTCTCAAAAGTCTTTAATGCCAGCCCATGCTTGATGCTTATTGCAAAGGTTGCAGATAATACACTGATTGACGTAAATGACAGCTTTTTGCGGGTTTTGGGTTATAGCCGCGAGGAAGTAATTGGCCGCGCCAGTTTGGAGCTAGGTATTTGGGCAGATCAAAAGGATTTTGCCAAAATAATAAGCCTGCTAAAAAAACAACGGGCAGTTCGAAACTTTGAAGTCTCTTTTCGCACTAAATCAAGCGAATTGAGAGTGGCGCTTGTGTCAGCCGAGATAATCGAGCTTTGTGACGAACATTGTTTTCTTTTTGCAGTGAATGATATTACCGAACGCAAGTTATTAGAAGAAGAACTGCGTGATAGTGAGGCATACTATCGAGGTATTATAAATTTTGCTATAGATGGATTTATTATCCTTGACCTGGATGCCAACATTATAGAGGCAAATCCAAAGGCATGTGATATGTATGGTTACTCTTACGAAGAATTTATAAAACACAATGCAAATGATATGGTTCATCCTGATTATAATAACCTCTTCGAACGATTCAAGGAAGATATGAGAACAAAGG
>CBEULQ010000778.1:0-2006 GCA_965543975.1 uncultured Desulfocucumis sp.
TTTTGCTGAAACACGATAATGTATGCTTTGAAAAAGTCTACTGGTGCTATGGAAGTGGTTACATTCATTTCCTGACCAAAAATAGCGGTTTTGTGCTATAATTATGCATTGTTAGTCCCTATTCATGGATTGATATTGAATTTAACATTATTTAGGTGACATTCCTTCGTGAAATTGTTAGTAAGTAAGAAATTTAGCCAAACCAGGAAGGTGTGTCCCCTTTTCTTAATTCCAGTGAGAGGAAGGTTAACATGCAGTGGCACGGATTTCGCGTTCACATCATAATTATTTCTGTGATTTTAGGTTTGCTGGTTTTTGCCGGCGGTCAGTGGCTTTACGAAAAATACAATTATGACGAGCCCCTGGATAAAACACTTAGCAGCAATAAAGCTGTTGAAAGTTATAAACTGAGCGGTGAAGATCAACCGGTTACGGTGGAGTTAAAATTAAAAAATGTGGAAAACCTGGGGAAAACCTATGGTGAACTGGATAACTCGCTCAGGGAAGTGCTGGGTGGAAAAGAATACAAAATTAAACTGGTGGACAACCGTAACAGGCAGCTGGAAAACATTTACTATCATAGCCAGTTTGCCGTATATGAAGCCATGGCCAGGGGTAATTACAGGGAAATGGAGCAGTATATTTCCCGCCAGGCGGCTGCTGCCGGAGCCCAGGCCAATGTGTTTATGGACCAGGAAGCAGTATATGTGCAGATTAAAAACGGGGATTATTACCTTTACGAAATAATACCGGTCAAAAGCCCGGAGAATCAATATCCCGGGCTTAAGGCAAGGGGGTAGGGGCGGATGATAAAAGAAATAGGCATAGGGTTGGGTCTGGCCGCCATCATTTTTCTGGGTGTGTCCGGGTATGACGTCATGCCGCTTATATTCCTGGGAGCGGCCGGGGCCGGGCTATACTTTATCGCCCGAACCCGGGGGCTGGTTACTAAAAATTTTAACGAGGGCGGTACCACTCTTTCCCAGAATATATCCTTTACCGATATAGGAGGACAGACTACGGCCATTAAAGAGCTTCAGGAAGCCCTTGATTTTATAAAAAATTTTAGTAAAATGAAAGCACTTGGTATCCGGCCACTTAAAGGGATACTGCTCACGGGACCGCCTGGAACCGGGAAAACGCTGCTGGCCAAGGCCGCTGCCGGCTATACCGATGCTGCCTTTGTGGCCACTTCCGGAAGCGAATTTATAGAGATGTATGCGGGGGTCGGAGCGCAGAGGGTGCGGAAATTGTTTCAAACGGCCCGGGAAACGGCTTCGAAGATTGGGAAGAATAATGCCCTTATTTTTATCGACGAAGTGGAGATACTGGGGGGTAAAAGGGGACAGACCACCAGTCACCTGGAATATGACCAGACGCTAAACCAGCTTCTGGTGGAGATGGACGGGCTAAAGGTGGATGACAAGGTAAGGGTATTGGTGGTGGCCGCCACCAACCGGGTAGACATGCTGGACCCGGCGCTTTTAAGACCGGGCCGTTTTGACCGCCAGGTGAAGGTGGAATTACCGGACAAAGAAGGAAGGGTGGAAATTATCAAGCTTCACACCCGCAACAAACCCCTGGCGACGGACGTATCTATCAGCGCCATTGCCCGGGAAACCTTCGGCTTCAGCGGAGCGCACCTGGAAAGCCTGGCCAACGAGGCTGCCATTCTTGCCATGCGTGAGGGCCTTACAGAAATAAGCCAGAGGCATTTTCACGAGGCTGTGGACAAGGTTATGATGGGGGAGAAGCTGGATCGCCGTCCCTCCCGCATCGAACTGGAGAGGGTGGCTGTGCATGAAGCCGGCCACGCACTGATGAGCGAGTATGTGAGGCCCGGGTCCGTTTCAACCCTGACTGTTACCCCCAGGGGACAGGCTCTGGGGTATATGAGGCAAACCCCGGAGGACGACACCTATCTGTACACCAGGGACTACCTGGAAAACCAGATTGCAGTGATGCTTGCCGGGGCACTGGCTGAGGAACTTGGACTGGGAAGCCGC
>CBEULQ010000779.1:0-2003 GCA_965543975.1 uncultured Desulfocucumis sp.
TTGGCATTGCGGTGGGGGCTCTATTTATCCGGTTTGATTCTTTGTCTGCAGCCCAGGGGTTAGTTGCCGCAGTAGCGGTATATTATAGTTTTCAGGTAGAAGTCTATTACCGGTCCGCCGGGGTGAAGGGCCTAAAACACCTCTCGACCATACTGGATTTTGCTTTACTCTGGGGCGTGCTGGCCCTTTTGGCCGGTTTTGAATACCAGTATCTTGGCCTGTTTTTTATCAATGCCATTTTACTGGCACTGCGTTTTGAACTTTCCGGCTGGTTCTGGTTCTTGGTCAATATACTCTTGTTTGTTTTAGCACTTTACCATAGTGGCAATTTGATTGTTCCGCCCCTGGAAGCCCTGTGGCTCCTGCTGGTATCCATATTGGGGGCATGGCTTGCCAGGGAGCGCCGGCAGATGGACAGCAGATTTCTTGCCCTGTACCGTCTTGGCCACCTCCTAAATTCCACATTGCGAGAGAATCAGATATTGGAAATTACCGTGCAAGAGTTAGCCGCAAGCTGGCCAGGGTGCAATTGTCATATGGCAAAGTTTAACAGCAAGGGAGAATTTAGCGTGGTTGCATCATCCACAAATAACCTGTCGGGTAAACTGGATTTGGGATCTGTTATTACTGCGAAACTGGTGGAAGAAATGGAGCCTGTGGTTATTAATAACACTTTACGGGACAAGCGGCTGACCAGTGACTTTTTGAGCAGGTTTTATCTTAAGTCGGTGTTACTGGCGCCGGTGGTGGAACAGGGACGTACCACCGGCCTGGTGCTTATGGAATCAAACAAACTCCGGGAATTTAGCAATGGCGAAGTTGCCATGATCATGCTGGCATCCGGGCAGATGGGTATAAGCTTGGAGAACGCACGACTTTACGAGCGGATGGAAAGATTGGCGCGCTTTGATGAGTTGACGAATATTTATAACCGGCGGGCGTTCAACGAGGTAGTTGAGGCTGAACTGGTGCAGTCAAGGCAAAAAATAAGCCGTTTATCCCTGGTCATGGTGGATATAGACTTTTTTAAAAGGATTAATGACCGTTGGGGGCATCATTTTGGGGATCAGGTCCTGGCACAGGTGGCGGAGTTGATTAAACAGAATTTGCGGGCAGAGGATAGCGTGGCCCGTTTTGGGGGTGAAGAGTTTGTAATCATTCTTCCCGGGGCTGATTGCAGAATCGCTCTCCAGGTGGCCGAAAGGGTTCGCCGGGGGGTGGAGGGGGCGAATTGGCCGGATGGTCTGATAGTTACCGTCAGTGCAGGGGTGGCATCTTACCCTGACGATGGTGAAAAACTAACGGAATTATTGAAAAACGCCGACCGGGCGCTTTACAAGGCCAAGTCCGGGGGGCGAAATCAGGTGCGCCACGCGTGTGGTCTTGGACCGGAGGGACAGATGGTTTGTTGAAACGTTTAAAGAATATGAAATAAAAAATAAACGGAAGGTGAATCAAAGTGCTTCAAACCGAGGCGGTGCAGCCCCGTCAAAAAAGCGGCCGTTTTTCCCTGATTATGTTAGATATAGATTTCTTTGAACCGCTCAATAATCTCTGGGGTCGTCAGGTGGGAGATTATGTTCTGGTTAAAGTGTCCGAATTGATAAAAAGGAACTTGCTGGAGGGGGACACTGTAACCCGTTATAGAGGTAAGGAATTTTTAATCCATTTACCTGAGACCGAGGACCGGACAGCCCTCCTGGTAGCAGAAAAGATACGCCGCGCCGTGGAGAAGGCGAATTGGCCGGGCGGCATGAGTGTCACCGTCAGTGCTGGGGTGGCATATTATCCGGACGACGGTGAAAGACTAACGGAATTATTGAAAAACGTTAAAAAGGCCCTTTCCCGTGCCAGGTCCGGAGGGCGAAATCAGGTGCGGCGTGCGGTTGGCCACGCTATGGGATCCCAGCGACATGAGGGCAGTCTTTCTTTTGTATGAGTACTTATGGGGATTAACCCAAAGAATAACTAATTATATAAAAAGTGGATTGATAGGTAAAATT
>CBEULQ010000780.1:0-2000 GCA_965543975.1 uncultured Desulfocucumis sp.
GAGGCGGTTATCCCTTTTTTAAAACTCCGGCCTATGAGCTGGTTAATCAATATCCCGACGTGGGAGATCTCTGGGGGGCCGAAGGAGACAGTTTTGTTGAACGCATCCAAAATGACTGTCTCACGATCAAATCCCGGATCGAGGCCATAAATGTGTATCTCTCAAACCTACTGAAAAAAAACCATAGAGATGACACCGCTATTAATGCGGCCATCGAGGCCATCGAACACCATAAAGGCCGAATCACCATAGACCAACTGGCTCGTTATCTCGGCATGAGCTGTCGACATCTGGAGCGCAGATTCAAGGAACGCATAGGCGTAACCCCCAAACAGCTCTGTCGGAATATACGTTTTAAGAATGTCTATAAGAACATTGAAACCTCACCCCATGTCGACTGGGCGGACCTGGCTCTGTCCTGTGGATATTACGATCAGGCCCACCTGATAAATGAATTCAAACATTTCACAGGAACCAGCCCGGACGATTATTTTAAAACCTCCCCCTTTGGTAAGGACTTTTTTACCGCTAACTTCTAACTCATTAACCTATCCATTTTTTTAATCTTGTCGGATTCTTCCAATATAGGCGCTTGTATCCCGCCTATACTTTTTATATAGATGCCAACCCGGTCTTCTGGATGTTTCAACCGGGAAATCCAGAAGAAGATACTTTACTGCCTGAAAGTGACGCGGCGCTGTGATTTACGTCATCAATGGCCGGTGATGAATCCGGGTGGGGACATCTAAATTCCGGGGTCGTGTGCCCCATTACAAAAAGGAGGATACTATGGAACAGGCAATGATTCAGGAAACTACTTTTTGCGATTTCAACCACCCCGCTGTCTCGATTCTGGCAAAAAAATTAGCGAACGGTGAGATTGACGCCAGGAAGATTACGGAAGAGGTTTTCAAACACGTCCGAGACAATATCCGGTTCGGATTTGATCTTGTCCAGGTTAAAGCCTCTGAAACTCTGGCTAAAGGCTACGGAGCCTGCTGGAACAAGGCGCTGTTGATGGTAGCCCTTTTGCGAAGCAACAAGATACCGGCTCGCCTGGCCTTTAATCCGGTCAAACGGGAATTTATGAGGCCGACCATGGGGGAGGCGTGTCAAACACTGCCCGAAACAATCAATCATTGTTTTGCTCAAGTTCAGTTGGACGGTGAATGGATCACGGTGGACGCCACCCTGGACACCCCGACTTACCAGAAGCTTTTTGTTCCTCACAATGTGGCCTGGGGAATTGATTGGAATGGTAAGGAGGACCTCCGGCTTTACACCGAAAACATCGCCGGGCCGGTCGATTTTTTTGAAGATATTGATACCGCCATACAGCAAAATGTGGGCAATTTGATGCCTCCACCATCAGAGGCTGAAGCCTTTTTCGGACCTGCCAACCAGCAGATGTGGCAGGCGATCAACGACTAAATTTGTCTTACCATGTTGATCTTTTCTCCTTCACAGTGGCATGGGGACGTTTCGCTCGCCACCTTCTATATCTAATATACCAAACGAAACGTCCCCATGCCACCTCCTCGTGCTACTTTACGGCCCTCCGCAGCCCCAGGTCGTCCAGGGGCCATTAGAAGTATTATTCATTATAATAAAATTAACCTGTCAAGCAATATGTCCTCAAATCCCTATTGCCCCTTATATTACTCTTTAAACCCTGTTTTCCAACCAGTGTATTGTTTCAGCCAGAACCAGGCCATAAACGGAACCTGAGATAAAGTCCGTTATGACGGTGCCTGTATCAAGTGGCGCCAGCTCGGGTATCTTAGCTAAAAATGTTATACTATAGATGATAAACCATGACATAACGCCAAATAGCCAGCCTTTAAAAAGATAATTTGTGCTTGTAAAGAGTAAGTCAACTAAATACGTGAAGATTACTCCCAAAAACCCCACGAATATTAACTGGATCAGCAGGGCGAAAACGGCTTCCGCTGTATTAGTGGGTTGATGGCCGAAAAGGATAAGGGCAGGCCAGTCCGAAT
>CBEULQ010000781.1:0-2000 GCA_965543975.1 uncultured Desulfocucumis sp.
AAAGACCGGACGTGCAAAGTCTATCCTTCATTTTGTACAACAATTATATAACTGGAATATACATAGGATTAAACAATTGCAACTATTTTGACATATCAGAGAGTGATATGGACAGGGTAATAGCAAGCATACCATCCGATATCAACGCAACGATAACTCATCAGATAGTGGCACTGTCACGCTGCCTTTTTACGGAAAGCGATGTAACTGCCTGGCAGGCCGGTCTGTACGGTTCGTATTTAAACGGCATTGTGCTGGGCTATAACCTAAAAAAAATGAAAGATCTTCTTAAATCAATAATTAAAACCACATGAATAAGCTGTAAAGTGGAGCCGGATCCGGCTTCGCCTTAGATGACAGTCCCATGGACAGGATAGGGGTAATCCTTTACGGGCTACCCCTTAATCCACTAGTACCGGCTATCAGCTGATGTTAAAATTTGCGCTGCGCTGCTGGGTGCTGATTTTGGTCATTAAATTGGCCAGCACCTGTCTTTCCTGTTGGTCTGCCGCTTGCCACAATTCCTTTAAAGCTTTTTGTTCAGGATTTGCCGGCGGTACGCTTTCGGCCAGCACCTCACCGGCCTGGCGGGCCAGTGAAGCTATACGGTCCTTGGATACTCCCAGTTCCTCTGCGAATTCTACAGCCTGACCTAAAAACCTTTTCCAGGTGTCCCAGTCGGTGTTAACCTGTTTTTTCAAAAAATCCACGACTTTCACTCCTCCTGATCCGGGGGAATTCATCCTTGGGGACATTCCTCCAACTCCGAAGACATATACGTTGGGGACATTCCTCCGACCCTAAAGACATATACGTTGGGGACATTCCTCCGACCCTAAAGTCATATGCGTTGGGGACATTCCTCCGACCCTAAAGTCATGCTCCAAAGAGAGGTGTGTCCCCTGACCTCTTTAGAGAGGTGTGTCCCCTAACCTTTTTAGAGAGGTGTGTCCCCTGACCTCTTAAGGGAGGCGCGTCCCCGTTCCTTGTTCCCCCGTTTTCCTTATTATTGAGCATAATATGTAAAATTATACAATTGGCGGTCTGTGAACGAATTAAAAGTGTTTAATAGTTTTATTTTGGTGACAATACCATCATCTTATACGCCAGATGTACCCTGTCATCTGACACAACTGCCATTACAGGGGCATATGTTAATAAGAGATAACACGATATATTTATATCCTCATTTCATGAAATTTACGGATATTAAATAAGGAGGGACTGCTTTTTGGCGGATCCCCCGGCGGGCAATGTTGCTATCTTGGGGGGTATAATAATGAAAATAGGTGACATTGTTACCAGGAAAGTTTATGGAGAGGATATGCAATTTTGCATTCTTGGATTTTATACCAACCAGGAAACCGGGGAAAGGGTAGCTATACTGGCCCTGTTAGACCCGACCCTGATTGTGGAGGCTGCGGTGCAGGAACTGTCCCCCGTTTCGGCCAGAAATCTCTTCGCCCTTACTAACACCGGTACGCATCTACATTAAGCCGCCTTAAATTTAAGGTGGTTTTTCTTTTGGGCGCGGCTGTTAAAAGGAATAGTGACAGGCATATGGAATAATACTAAATTAATGCCAGGTATTGGAGGTGGCCGAAATAGTCGAAAACAAAAGACTGTTGAACATAGCCGGTGAAATAGTCGAAAAATCCAGATCCCGCGGTGCAGAAATGGCCGAAGTATTCATAAATAACAACAAGGAACTGATGGTTGAAGTAAGGGATGGCAGAGTGGACACCATGAAGCTGGCGGAGGAGACAGGCCTTGGCCTGAGATTGATGCAGGGCGGCAGGGTAGGCTTTGCCTATACATCGGATTTAAACGCAAACGCTCTGGACGAAGCAATCAGCCAGGCAATGGCCAATGGTTCGGGAACGGCGCCGGATCCCCATAGATTGCTTCCCACTCCTGCCCTCGCATATCCTGAACTGGATCTGTACGATTCGGAAATAAAAAATGCTCCGGTGGAGGAAAAGATAGAACTGGCCAGGGTT
>CBEULQ010000782.1:0-1998 GCA_965543975.1 uncultured Desulfocucumis sp.
TACCACCAGATCAGCGTCGATAACATATTATTTATTGCCTTCTTCTGTGAAAAAATATAACCCCGGGGGTTAATTCATTGATGCTTTAACTCCCGAGGTCCTTATCCTTTGCTTCAAGGTTATACCAATACAACAACAGAGTCAACCTATTTACAAATCTTTGCGTTATTAGGTGTACTGCCAATCACTCATCATTGGTTTGAAATCTGTTTACTCCCGTCATAGGCGTTACCTCTGGCCAGGGAAGCAAAAACACCACCGAAACAGATTACGGTGAAAACTATGAATGCCGCACGGGTGCCCTGCACCAGAGAGGCGGCATTGGCCTGACTCAACTGAACGTTGCCGACGTAAAGGGCCAGCAGCAAAGTGACAATGGCCATGCTGACAGCCTGTCCGGTAAGCCTCATGGTACCCAGGGTAGAGGAGGCAACGCCGTAAAATCTTTTTTCCACCGATCCCATCACGGAATTGGTATTAGGCGATGAAAACAGGGCAAATCCGGTTCCCAGCAGGGCCAGGTTGATTATCACCAGCCACAGCGGCGTAGTGGCAGTTAAAAAACAGAATATAAACAGGCCGATGGTAGTCAGTGCCATGCCCAGCGAAGAAACAATCCTTGGCTCAACCCGGTCGGAGAGCGTTCCCGCAAAGGGTGACAAAACAGCCATGAGAACAGGCTGGGACAGTAGTATAAAGCCCGCCGCCTGGGAGTCGTAACCCATGACCACCTGCAGGTATAGCGAAAGCAGGAAACCAACGGCAAAGGTGGCGCTGTAATTTATAAAAGCCGCCAGGTTGGAAAAGGCAAATGTGATGTTTTTGCTGAAAAGGGTTAAATTCAGTACCGGCTGCCTCACCCTTAGCTCATATCTGACAAAAGCAACCAGCACCACAAACCCGGCTGCCAGCAAATATTTAGCCCAGGCCGACTCTGATATGGAGGAAATGCCGTACATAAAAGACACAAGCCCGGCCGAATACAGCGCGGCCCCTGTATAATCGAACTGCTCCCCCCTGGCGCCGGCCCATTCCCCTTTCAGCCCGTACATTACAAGCACCAGCACAACCATGGCAACCAGAGCCGTAAGGTAAAATATAGACTGCCATCCCAGATTGTGATTTAAAATACCCCCCAGAACAGGACCCAGGGAAAGCCCGGTATACACAGTGGCCACGGTTATCCCCAGGACCTTGCCCCTTTCCTGGGGCGGGAAAACCGAAGTCAATATGGCCATGCCGGTACCGAATATCATTGCGCTTCCAACTCCCTGCAGTGCCCGGAAGGCAATCATCGACCCGATGGACCAGGAAAGCCCGCACAATACTGAGGACAATGCAAATAATACGATACCCAGTGTGAATACTTTCTTTCTGCCGACAATATCCGCCAGCCTGCCGAAGGGCACCAGAAAAGCAGCCGATGCCAGCAGAAAACTGGAGGCGACCCAACCCAGCAAAAGCGCGCTGCTGTTAAACTCCCTGCCTATCGACGGTATGGCCAGATTGATGGCGCTTCCCATAAAAGGGGTTATAAAAGAAGCGGTACAGGCGACTATCAGTGTGATTCTTTTCAGAGAAGCATCCTGTTGCATAAAACCCCCCCCTATCCCTTTCTATATAATAATTAGATTTTTAAATATCTTATCACAATGCATACTGTATGTATACTGATCTTTTGATCAACAAACATGCCTTTAAACCCCCATTACTGTGAAATTGTGGATATAAGTGAGCCTTGGGTTCGGAAGGGTTATTCCCCTTCCGAACCCTTAGAGCGAACTTAGTTCGAGCTTTACAACCTGTTGATCCCCAACCTTCGAGGACGGGGTCTTACAGGTTGTTAGCGAGATAGACAATAAAGTATCGGAAATATGCAGTCCAAAAGTAAAACCGGGGACTTCTATACCAGTCCCCGGTTTTGCATTACAATGAAAGTTTATTTATTTCTGGCATTCGCAAGTAATATTCCCCGCAATAATTTCCTTCCAGTCGCCG
>CBEULQ010000783.1:0-1997 GCA_965543975.1 uncultured Desulfocucumis sp.
TCCCCTTTTGCAGCAAAGGGCAGTTTTAATTCCAGCACGTAGCCTTCACCATCCTTTTTGATGGTCTGGGACAGGCCGCTATAGAATATTTTTGCGGGATCCACGTCTCCGAAACAGCTATCCGCCATTTTAACCAGTGACTTGGTGCCCACAACTTCCTGTTCAAAGAGTGGCACTTTGAATATGGGCAGGGGTGAAAAGCTCTCTTCAATTGTGGTGTAATGCTTTCCCTGGACTTCCTTCCAGACCTGGAAATATTCATCCCGCACCGTTGGGGGAAAAATCCTGTTGACCACCACGGCATCGGTATGCAAACCAAAAAGATTAAGGTAGGTGAAGCTGCGCCGGGCCTCATTGATAACCATCTTTTCGGGATTGACCACCAGCCTTACGGATGAGCTTTCGGCATCAACCAGCAGGTCATGTAGTTCCTCAAGCTCTTTAAAGAGATCGCTGACAGCGTTCAAGACTTCATCGGAGGGAAGCTGAATTCCCAACACCGGCCGGGCAACAGGCCGGACCACTTTTACAACCTTGCGCTGTATGGGGAATATGCGCTCCAGCCACCAGCGCATCACGTCCGGGTATCCCAACATCCTCAGGGTTTCTCCGGTGGGGGCGCAGTCCACCACGATAACGTCGTACTTCCCTTCCCGGCAGTGACGGAGAATCTCCAGCAGGCTGAACAGTTCCTCCATACCGGGAAACACCGTCAGTTCCTCTGTGTATATTTCCGCCACGTTTTGGCTTCGCAGCACCGCCGCCAGGTAGCCCTGCACCTTCCCCCAGCTGCGCTCTATTTGATGCAGTGTGTCAATCTCCTGGGCCCAGAGGTTTTCCGCCACCTGCAGCGGTTCCGGGCCCAGGGACGCTTCCAGGGAGTCACCCAGGCTGTGGGCGGCGTCCGTGCTGAGTATTATGGTCCGGTAACCCCTGGCAGCGCATCTAATGGCGGTACAGGCGGCAATGCTGGTTTTTCCCACGCCCCCTTTACCGGTGTATAAGATAATTCTCAAACGAACAACCTCCTTCGCATCAAGAAATATTCCTACGTCGAAATATTTATTTAAAATTATTACCGGGTATTCAACCCGGCTAAAATATCATTCAACGACTATACGGCGAACCTTTGCGGAAGATTCCTGCTCCTGCCCGGAGTCGGGCGAAGAAAGAACGGTGTATATTTTTTGCATGAGGTGCATCAATTGTTCCGTCTCCCCCGGGGTCAATGCCGAAATCACCCTGAAAAGTACGGCCTGCAACTGTTCCCTGTAGCGGTCAATTACCTCCAGGCCCCTGGAAGTAAGGTAAACAACCACCACCCGGCGGTCCTCCTCACTCCTGTCCCTTTTAACATATCCACGCTTCACCAGGCGATCCACGATACCGGTGGCCGTGCTCAAGGGTACTGAAACACTTTCAGCCAGATCCGACATGGTGCAGCCTTTTTTCTTTTCCAGCATGAAAAGGGATATAAATTCCGTTTTGGAAAGGTCAGTGTCCATTTCCATAAGCTCCGGAGGATAATGAAACCCGGTGATGCCCTCCAATATGAAGTTCATAAAATCAGGAACCGTGGGCTTTGACATATATTTCCCTCCGGCAATATTTCGTCATTCGTAATATCTATTATGAATATACCAAAAATGCTACACACTGTCAAGATACAGATTGCAAAAAACCGTGTTTCCTTTGTATAGTAATTGATTTCTTAGAGTGTTAAACAGTTTAACACGCCGGTCAAACGCCCCACCTTAATTTGATTTTTTTATGGTTAAAAGTATTAGTTATAAGTTGACATTATTGTTCTATTATTATATTGTTTTGCAATATACGGTTGAGGAGGTTATTAATGTCTTCCTTAAAAATTGTAACAGACAGCACTTCATACATACCTGAATATTTAAGAAAAGAATTGGACATTTCCGTTGTTTCACTTGGCGTTAACTTATCAAATGAATCATCTAAAGAAGAGGATATTGACAACTCAGTGTTTT
>CBEULQ010000784.1:0-1990 GCA_965543975.1 uncultured Desulfocucumis sp.
CTCGGGAGGGCAGATAAATTGAAGAAGGCTTTTATAACAGGAATTACTGGACAGGATGGAGCCTATTTAACCGAGTTTTTATTAGAAAAATGTTATGAAGTACACGGGCTTATAAGAAGGGCCAGTACCTTTAATACCAAAAGAATTGATCATCTCTTTGAGAATCCTGAGATAGGAAATAATAAACTCTTTCTTCACTATGGGGATTTGACAGATTCAAGTAATTTAAATCGATTGGTTGATAAAATCAAACCGGACGAAATATATAATCTTGCAGCCCAAAGCCATGTTCAGGTATCTTTTGAAGTTCCTGAGTACACAGCAGAAACCGGTGGTATTGGTACGTTAAGATTACTAGATGCAATTAAGGAAAGTGGTGTAAAGACTAAATTCTATCAAGCCTCAACCAGTGAACTATTTGGAGGAATGCCAGGGACTGCTCCACAAAATGAAAAAACATCCTTCTACCCAAGAAGTCCTTATGCTGCTGCTAAACTTTATGCCTACTGGATTACTGTAAACTATAGAGAAGGTTATAACCTTTATGCTTGTAATGGTATCTTATTTAATCATGAATCACCTAGAAGAGGCGAGACCTTTGTTACGAGAAAGATAACAAGGGCAGTTGCAAGCATAATAGCAGGAAAACAAGATAAGCTGTCCCTGGGGAATCTTGATGCTAAACGTGACTGGGGTTTTGCAGGAGACTATGTTGAAGCGATGTGGCTCATGCTCCAACAGGAAAAGCCCCAAGATTATGTCATTGCCACTGGTGAAACACATACTGTAAGGGAATTCGTTGAACTTTCCTTCAAGGAAGTGGGTATAGACATTGAATGGAAGGGTACTGGGGTCAATGAAAAGGGATATGATTCGCGGACAGAAAAGCTTCTTGTTGATGTTAATCCAAGGTATTTCAGGCCAACTGAAGTAGAGTTCTTGTGGGGGGACCCATCAAAGGCAGAAAGGGACCTTGGTTGGAAGAGAAAGGTTGATTTTAAAGGTCTCGTGCATATGATGGTTGAAGCCGACCTAAGGGAAATAACCGGTTTAGATTTACAAACTTATTTGGAAGTTGCAAGTACAAAGTGATGAGCAGGACTTTAAAAATGGAGCGTTTGATATTGACTGGTTTAATGAGGCATATACAGAGCTTGGCGAAAAACGTTTCAAAATGGTCTACGACAGTGCAAAGTATATTGCCGGCGGAGGGCTGCATAAACGCTCACAGCTTTTTGCGGACG
This sequence comes from uncultured Desulfocucumis sp., assembly GCA_965543975.1. Classification (GTDB taxonomy): domain Bacteria; phylum Bacillota; class Desulfotomaculia; order Desulfotomaculales; family Desulfocucumaceae; genus Desulfocucumis. The sequence goes on from CBEULQ010000784.1 coordinate 1,245, forward strand.
CAGTGTTGGGGAAGATTGATATAAAACAGGCTGAAAAGGTAATCAGTGAAAAACGCAATAAGGACGATGTACTGTGCTACGGACTTATCCCCCTTGGCAATGACCAAAAAGAAATGCTGCATAGATATGAATTTCTGCACGGGTTCCTGAAATATAGCAGGCAGTTCGGAGCGCAGCGGCGTGAGAGTGAAGCAAAAGCGGTCTCCATTGCTCTTGAAAACCTGGCGAGAAACGCAGGTTTCTCTGATGTCACCAGATTTAGCTGGAATATGGAAACCGAAAAAATACGCTCCATTGAACAGTACCTGAAACCAGCACCTGTCGGAGATGTTGTAATACATATCAAATTTGATGAACTCGGCAAAGCATCGGTTGCCGTGATAAAAGACGGAAAGACGCTCAGGGATATCCCGTCCAAGCTAAAGCACAATGAGTATGTCAAGGAAGTTAAAGCTGTTCAAAAATCCTTAAAGAATCAGCATTCACGAGCCCGGGTGACACTGGAAAAGGCGATGGAATCAGAGGACGTGTTTACCGTCGGCGAGCTCCAAAATCTTTCGCAAAATCCTGTTATATATCCGCTATTGCAAAACCTCGTTTTCAGGAGCGGCAACAATCTGGGATATTTCAGAGACAAAGCGCTTATTGACACCGGGAACCGAAAGTATGATCTGCAGCCGGAGGATCAATGCATTATTGCTCACCCGGTGCACCTTTATGAAAGTGGAGAATGGGCGGCATATCAG
>CBEULQ010000785.1:0-1984 GCA_965543975.1 uncultured Desulfocucumis sp.
GCATACGAGATAGTAAGCCGTGACTGGAGTTCAGACGTGTGCTCTCCGATCTCCCAAAATTATACAATTGGCCCTGATGGGCAATTCCCGGTGACCACGATCGACCAGCACGGCCAATTGTATAATTTTGGGCCGGCCCAAATCTATTATGGCATCCAGTGCCGCCCTTATTGTTCTCCCTGTGAACATAACGTCGTCAACCAGCACTATCTTTTTGCCGTCCACTGAAAAGGGGACTTCCGTTTTTCGTACCAGCGGATGCTGGGCCCTGGTTGCCAGGTCATCCCGGTACAGGGTGATATCCAGTAAGCCAACCGGAACTTCCTTCCCCTCAATGTCCTTTATTTTCCCCGCCAACCGCAACGCCAGGGGCACCCCCCGCCTGCGGATGCCGATCAGGGCAAGGTTGTCAGTTCCCTTGTTCCGTTCAATAATTTCGTGGGCAATCCGGGTCACGGCCCGTCTTATGCCCTCTTGATCCATAATTTTGGCCTTTTGCGTCAGATCACTGCTCAAATGCAGCACCTCCGGGTATAAAAAAACCTGAATATACCGGTAAAACAGGCATAGTCAGGCCCTTGCAAACCGCGCTATGTGTCCTTACCGGCCTCTCGGGACCGTATTAAAGGGATCTTTTACGTATTTGGGGACATTCCTTTGCGAACTTTATGTCCCCTAACCTTTGTTCAGATTACCAGAGTCAGTATGGTCTGTCAATAAAAAATTTGTTCCCCGGCGCCCCTTTTATGTATTAAATCTTGTTAACACCATAGAATATTAAACCTACTCCCATTAAAACAAAAACCATGCCGGAGGGAGAAATTTTCCCCGCCAATCCCACCAGGCCAAGGGAAGTAACCGTAAGCATCACCATGGGTCCCACCAGGGCCAGAGTGGCGTTTATTTTAAAGGCGGTCTCCACGCTGTTGAAGCGCAGCATGAGAAGGGCGGCGGAAAGCTCTATGGTCGAGGATAAAAATCTGCAAAACGCCATTAAAAAAACAATTTTGTCAAACATATAGAACACTGAATATTCTCCTCCATTTATTATCATTGGTTTGAGCAGGAAGCCCCTGTATGAAGAACCGTTGACTGGAGCGACTGTATATTTTTCCCTATCATTTGTATGTTCGAAAACGAACGTAAATGCATACCTCAGAAAAATGGGAGGGACAATATAAAGGCAAGAGGACGCACCTCTTGTGATTCAAAACCTTCCTTTTAATAAAATTCACGAAGGAATGTCCCCAACTTATACAACTTAACACAACAAGGATGTGAACCCATGCCGGGAAAAACAAAAACCTCCACTGTGGCGGCCCTTAGCGGAGTTCCGTTTATCATGGTGCTGGGCAACTCAATGATTATACCCGTACTGCCGGCAATAAAGGCAGCTTTCAATTTGACGGATTTCAAACTGAGTTTGATTATAACCATGTTCTCCATACCCGCTGGCCTGATTATTCCTCTGGCCGGTTTTTTATCTGACCGCTACGGCCGAAGGACAATTATCATACCTTCACTTGTTATATACGGACTTGGGGGCGTGGTGGCCGGGCTTGCAGCCATTTTCTTCAAGCAGGACGCCTTTCCTGTAATACTGGGAGGCAGGATACTGCAGGGAATCGGCGCGGCGGGCACAGCCCCCATAGCCATGGCCCTTTGCGGCGACCTCTTCCAGGGCAAGGATCGCAGCAAGATACTGGGAATCATTGAGGCGTCAAACGGATTTGGGAAGGTTATAAGTCCGATACTGGGGGCGGCCATTGGACTTATTATTTGGTATGCCGTTTTTCTTTTCTTTCCACTTGTGGTTATTCCCATTGTCCTTGGCATGTGGCTTTTGGTAAAGGAACCAAAATCCAACCGGACTACTCAGAAATTGGGGGATTATCTTGATTCAGTCAAAAAAATATTCGAAAAAAAATCCGCCATGCTGCTAACTTCCTTCTTGGCGGGGATGGTGGCCCTGCTGGTCCTTTTC
>CBEULQ010000786.1:0-1984 GCA_965543975.1 uncultured Desulfocucumis sp.
CAATACAGGCAGGCGATTTAATTAAGGAGGGTTCTATAACTCATGCCAGTATATCAACCGGCAACTATACTATGAAAAAAATACCTTCCGAAGTGTATGGGATTTCGTACATAGGAAAAGCCATACCAGTAAGAGATGATGCAAACAACCTAATGGGCTCCATCAACATGGCAATCCCCATTGAAACCCAGGAAAAGGTCAGCAACATGGCTTGTGATTTAAACAATAATATGGATAAGTTATCCATAATCGGCAATGATTTCATGAGTGTATCGGAGCAACTGGCCGCAACGGCACAGGAGCTTGCCAACAGCACCACGGGCATCGACAGGGACATTAAGGATATGGACACAGTAATAACTCTAATCAAGGAGGTTTCAGATCAAACCCATTTGTTGGGATTGAACGCTTCCATCGAAGCGGCAAGGGCAGGCGATCAAGGTAGGGGCTTTAATGTGGTGGCCGAGGAAATACGCAAACTGGCCTCCAGAACTAATAACTCAGTAAAGGAAATAAGCAACAAACTTAAAAACATCCAGAATACCGTACTGGGCTTTACAACCCATACCCACCAGATATCGGCGGTTTCACAGCAACAGGCTGCTACCACCCAGGAGATTACAGCAACAATGGAAAAAATAAAAGCACTGGCGGAAGAATTGGCCAAACTGTCCGAGGAGCTGATTTCATAAAGCGGAATAGTGAAAAATACCTACTGCCCCATTACGGGGCAGTTCTTTTTAATATCTGCTGTTACCGGACACCGCCAAAAAACAATAACAGAAACGAAGCTATGAAATCATTGTTTTTCCGGAATTAGCCAATTATATTAATGCCAAGATAATCAAGCAAACATTTTAGACATAGCTGCACCCCATCATCAATTATTCCTGTATGGGCGCCATCCAGGTCTGCCAGGCAATTAAAACATCTGCAAGGCATACGGCTCACCCCCGAAATATTTATGTTATGATGTTATGCGAACGCGATATAATATGTCATATTTTTTGGCTGTAATGTAGATAACGATACCCCAGCTACTGGCAATTCCCCGTATTAAAGAATATATACAGTTAAACCGATATTTATTAAAGGATCTATGATATTTCGAATTTATTTAGTTTTAATCATCTACGGGGGTGAACAATTTGTCCGTTGGAGCTATAGACCGTGCCGTTAATCTCATAAAGCAGCACGAACAGCGCGGACGTCAGCCAGAAAAAAAATCTGTTGTCCCCTTTAAAATCTGTCCCAGTATAATATCGGCATATAGAAGCGTACAGCAGGCAACCGATCCTAACCCCTTTATACCAGAGTCCGATTTGAAGCAGCCCCGTAACAGTGACGTCTATAACATGAATGAAAGCTACAACGAACTGTTAAGCCGACTGGATTCCCTAGGAGTAAAACTGGAGAGCGTCAAACCCGGCTTTTTTGTGGATCTCATTATATAAACCACATCTACAGCTACAGGAGTTGATTATCCATTGAAAAACAGCGCATTATTAAGAAAAATACTATTAATTATTGCCGTTGTTTGTGGCACCTTTAATATTCTATACGGCTTTCTTATATACTATCATCCCGAATACGTTAGTAAGACATTACTGGTTCTAGGTTACTGGGCGCTCCCCGTTTTGGTGGGATCTCTTTTTATATACGCCTATTTATGTAAAAACTCCCGTTAATAGAAGCTACCAGGATCCCCATTATGCCAGGAATCCTGGTTTACTGGATAAACCCTCAACAACCTTTACTAACCAGGATATGGACAGGTACATATTTTTATATACCTGTCCCTAAATAATCACATATAAATGGATCCGTCCCCTTCCCACCGTTTACGATTTTGCACCGCATCATCCTGCAGATTAGTATATTTCCATCCCTTGCCGTCTGGCAGTTGTACTTGGTTTTTTTTCTTTTTGTTTCTTTTGTCCGCACCTTTACCCCCTGGTTTAAAATATAACAGTGCTTTAATTCT
>CBEULQ010000787.1:0-1980 GCA_965543975.1 uncultured Desulfocucumis sp.
GAAGGTAATCCCTTCGGTGAAGATCTGGCAAAAAGGGCGGAATGGGCAAAGGGTCTCTCTGTAAAAACCTTCGAGGAAGGAATGGAAATCCTATATTTCCCCGGCTGCTACTTAAGCTTTGACCCAAGATTAAAGAAGGTGGCTCAAGCCACGGCAAATATCCTCAATAAGGCAGGGGTGGATTTCGGGATACTGGGCGCAGAGGAGAGTTGCTGCGGGGAAAGCATACGCAAGACCGGCAATGAGGAATTATTTAAACAACTAGCCAGGGAAAACATTAAGACTTTTATCGAAAAAGGTGTCAAGAAAATACTTGTTTCTTCCCCTCATTGCTATCACACCTTCAAGAACGAGTATCCCGAATTTATGGTGAACTTTGAGGTGATTCATATCTCCCAGTATTTATTCCGGCTGATTAATGAGGGAAGGCTTCAGATCAGCAAGGAGTATGGGAAGAAAATTACGTATCATGACCCATGTTACCTGGGCCGGCATAATGGCATATATGACGAACCCCGAGGGGTCTTAAAGAAGATACCCGGTTTGGAACTTATTGAGTTGGCTGAATCACGGGAAGATAGTCTCTGTTGCGGAATGGGAGGAGGAAGGATTTGGGCTGAAACTCCAAAGTCCGAAAGATTCTCCAATCTAAGATTAGAAGAAGCTATTGGGGTTGGGGCTGAGGAGCTGGTTACTGCCTGCCCCTATTGCATCACCAATTTTGAGGATAGCAGGGTAGTTCTGAATTATGATGACGTCATACAGGTTAAGGACATCACGGAGGTCCTCCAGGAAGTGATTTAGAGGAGAGGCGACAAAGGAGCTAAACATGCAAGAAGCCATTGACGTGCCGAATATGAAAGAAATGGCAGCGGAAGTAGTCTGCCATCGCTTTGCGAACGGGGGATGGGTAAAAGCCTCAGTTCACGTGCCTAGCGAGATGGAGTTCACAATTTATGTAAATCAGAAAGCACTAGTAACAATCCTGTGCACTGCAGCCAAGCTAAATTACCTCGTCATCGGATACCTTTACGCGGAGGGAATCATCTCAGGCATCGGCGACGTGGTAAGCATGCGGGTGAGTGAGGAGGAAGCGCTGGCCGATGTGAGGCTCAAAAACCCCGGGTATAAGTTGCCAAAGTTGCGGAAACTTGGATGCAGTGGCAGTTCAGTTTTCAAAACTCAGGGACAGAGGGTTGATTCGGATCTTGTTGCTACACCAGAGGAAGTGCTGTCACTGATGAAGCAGTTTCTAGAGCAAATGGAGCTGTACCGGCTTAGTGGCGGCGTGCACACTTCAGCTCTGTCCGATACCAGGAACCTGCTGGTAGTGGCTGAGGATATCGGACGGCATAACACCTTGAACAAGATCCAGGGCGAATGTCTGTTGAGGGGAATATCAACCAGAGATCGATTGATGCTGATCACAGGCCGCATATCGTCCGAGATGCTGCTCAAGGCGGCAAAGATGCAGGTCCCCATTGTTGTTTCTCGGCACTCACCGACGAAGAACGCCATTTTGCTTGCCCGTGATATGGGCATTGCCCTGGTTGGCCAGGCACGCTGCGATAACCTGGCAGTGTTTACCCACCCGGAGCGTCTTGGCTTTCAACCAATTGAATGCGGCTGCTCCGGCCAAACCCGGACAGTAAAGAGGTGATAAAAAGTGGAAAAGGAACTATTGCTAAAAGAAAAAGTTCAACAGCTTTGTAAAATCCCCGGAGACAGTAATTTTGGAGACGTAATGGTTGTTGGTGGAGGAATCAGCGGCATTCAGGCATCTCTTGATCTTGCCACTGCCGGTTTTAAGGTTTACCTGGTTGAAAAAGCGCCGAGCATTGGGGGACACATGGCACAGCTGGACAAGACCTTTCCCACCAATGACTGCTCCATGTGAATACTCGCGCCAAAGCTGGTCGAGGTCGGCCGGCATCAAAATATAGAGGTCCTGACCTATACTGAAGTTGACAGTGTAGCAGG
>CBEULQ010000788.1:0-1977 GCA_965543975.1 uncultured Desulfocucumis sp.
TTAAGGTTTTATTAAGAAAATTATTATGATATAAATTTTTGTTTTGCAGTACTATAATAATGAGTGTTTAATCAGGAAGAAGGGATAGAACTTATGAGTATCAATATTTTGGTTGTAGACGATGAGCAGTCCATAGCGGACCTAATTGAAGTTTATTTAAAAAATGAAGGTTTTACAATATACAAATTTTATAACGGTCAAGATGCGTTCCGGTGTGTTGAGTCGGAACAGTTAGAGCTTGCGATACTTGATGTCATGCTGCCGGATATTGATGGCTTTACTCTCTGCCAGAAAATTAGGGAAAATCATAATTTCCCTGTTATCATGCTGACTGCTAAAGAAGAAGAAATTGATAAAATTACCGGGCTGACATTAGGCGCGGACGACTATATCACCAAGCCGTTCCGCCCTTTGGAACTTATTGCCCGTGTAAAGGCGCAGCTCCGGAGATTTACCAAATATAACTCTGCCGAGCCAAACCAGGAAGAACGCCTGATTGCTTTTTCCGGCTTGGTATTGGACATGGACACCCATGAATGTACGCTGAATGAAAAAAAGCTATCTCTCACTCCTACAGAATTTTCTATTCTTTGGGTCCTTTGTTCCAATCGCGGACGGGTGGTCAGTTCGGAAGAATTGTTCCATGAGGTATGGGGAGACAAGTATTTCACCAATAGCAATAATACGGTAATGGTTCATATCCGACATCTAAGAGAAAAAATGCACGACAGCGCAGAGCACCCTAAATATATCAAAACGGTATGGGGGGTTGGTTATAAAATTGAAAAATAACAAAAAGGATAATTACACAAACCTAAAAAGAAAAGTCTTCTTGCAAATGCTTCTGATTACAGTTGCCGCCGCTGTCACTGTTTTTCTATTGCGCAATATCCTGCGTGGACAGATCGGAGATCGTATCGTTCGATTTTTAGTCAACGCTTATTCGGCGCCCATGGGGCGTATGGCGCCGGGCATGCCGCCGGGCGGGGAAGCCCTCGCACGGACAATCTATCAGCTTGTGATTCGCAACAATATGGACATGATCCTTTTTGTTGTAATCCTAATATTTTTAGTTATCTTTTTTCGATTTTCTGTTTCTTGGTTCACAAAATATTTCGATGAAATCAGCGCAGGAATGGATCATCTTGTTGAAGAATCGGAGGAAGATATTTCCCTCTCACCAGAAATGGACTTTATGGCAAATCGACTAAATACGATAAAAAACAACTTGGAAAAACAAAAGAAAGCTGCTCTTGATGCCGAGCAGCGCAAAAATGATTTAGTCGTTTACTTGGCTCATGATATAAAGACACCTCTGACCTCCGTTATAGGATACTTAAGTCTTCTGGATGAAGCTCCTGATATGCCTCCTGAACAGAAGGCAAAATATGTCGGTATTACCTTGGAAAAAGCTTATCGATTAGAGCAGCTTATAAATGAGTTTTTTGAGATCACAAGATTTAATCTTCAAACTATTGTTTTGAATAAAGAAAAAATCAATTTACTGTTCATGCTCCAGCAGATGGCAGATGAATTCTATCCAATGCTGACTCCACAAGAAAAGCAGGTGTCCGTCAATGTGCCTGACGGCCTCGCTCTGTGGGGAGATGCAGACAAACTGGCTCGTGTGTTCAATAACATTCTGAAAAATGCGATAGCCTATAGCTATGAAAACAGCGTCATTGACATTTCTGCTCAGCAGCAAGATAAAAATATTATTATAACTTTTACGAATCAAGGTAATCCTATCCCACGAGAAAAACTGGAAACGATATTTGAGAAATTTTTTCGGCTGGACACATCCCGTTCTACCAATACAGGCGGTGCCGGGCTTGGACTGGCTATTGCCAAAGAAATCGTAAACGCGCATGGAGGCAATAGTTTCGTGCAAAGTAATACAGAAAAGACAGTCTTTACTGTCGTGCTTCCACAAAAGCAAGAAAAGGACAAGTTATCTGCTTAAGTCAGATAGCTTGT
>CBEULQ010000789.1:0-1975 GCA_965543975.1 uncultured Desulfocucumis sp.
AGCTGACCGGGTTATCCTGGAAGGCTTTGACATTCAGTCGTGGACGGCTGTTGATGTTTCCCAAGATGCTCCTCACTTTAGTGGGGGGAGGTTCACACATATATATGGTTACTTGCAGTAATTTACCTCTAAGGTTAAAATAGTAATATTCATTAAGTTCAAAAATAACAGTAGTCAGGAGGTATGCGGCCATGGAGGAGCCAAGGCTGATCCCGATAAGGCTGGATAATTACAAACCCCTGCGTGAAATGGTATTTGAATCCCTGCGTGAGGCCATTATACAGGGTCGCCTTAAACCAGGTGAGCGCCTTATGGAAATCCAGCTTGCCGATGAAATGGGCGTAAGCCGTACACCCATTCGGGAGGCTATCAGGAAGCTGGAGTTGGAAGGATTTGTAGTTATGGTTCCCCGCAAGGGAGCTTATGTGGCCGGTATATCCGTTAAGGATATTGTTGATGTTTTCGAAGTCCGGGCGGCCCTGGAGGCCCTGGCGGCAGGTCTGGCGGCTGAAAGAATAACCCCGGACGAATTGGAGGAACTGGAGCGTTCCCTGGTGGTAATTTCTGAGGTAAGCTCAAAAGAAGACATCGACGCCATCGTGGAAACGGATACCAGTTTCCATGAGCTTATTTACAGGGCATCGAGGAACGAGAGACTGTTTCAGATAGTAATCCATCTGAAAGAACAGATACAGCGCTTCCGTACCACCTCCCTGTCACAGCCCGGGCGCTCAAAGGACGCACTGGAGGAGCACCGGAAGATGGTGGAGGCCATCAGTGACCGCAATATTGAACTGGCCCAGGCTCTAGCCAGGGAACATATTGAAAATGCCGAGCAAAGTATGTTAAATGCTTTGCGGGAGGATAAGCAATAATGGTGGATGCCATTGTTCTGGCGGGCAGCCCGAATACCGGACCGTTAAAGGACTGCAGTCCGGCACGTTATGAGGCGCTTATACCCATTGGTGACAAAACCATGGTGGAATACGTAGTTGAAGCCCTTAAGGCTTCCAAAAGGATAAACAGGATTTTGGTGGTGGGTCCCCTGGACGAACTGGCGGAGATAATGCCCGGGTATGTTACTGTGGTTCCTGCCGGTAAAAGTCTATTGGAAAATCTAATGGAGGGTTTGAAGTATCTTTCCGGGGCTGATATGGTTTTAATGGCTACCTGCGATATTCCCATGATTACCCCCCAGGCCATAGAAAATTTTTTAGACCTCTGCGCCGGGAAACAGGCGGATATTTATTATCCGGTGATATCCCAAAAAGACGTAGAGAGGATTTATCCAAATACCAGACGCACCTATGTCAGTTTAAAAGAAGGGCAGTTTACCGGCGGCAATCTATTTCTCTTTAAACCTGAAGTGGTGGAAGGCTGCATGAAAAAGGGCCAACAACTGGTGAGTGCCCGTAAAAGTCCTTTGAAAATGTGCAAGCTTTTGGGAACGATGTTTTTAATTAGGTTTCTTCTCCGACAGGTTTCCCTGCGGGAAGCGGAAAGCCGGGTATCCACCGTGCTGGGAGTCAACGGGGTGGTGGTGGTAAGCAGCTATCCCGAGGTGGGAGTTGATGTGGATAAACCCAGTGATTTGCAGTTGGCCACGGAAAAACTGAGCATAGCGGTTTAGCGGTCAGGGGACACACCTCTATTTTAAGGCTGACTTTAGGGTGAGGAATATCCCCGGCAGAAGACGTAAGCCCGGATTAAACTCCGGGCTTTTCCTTTTTTTTGCTTCTTGTCATCTCCCGACGGGAAAGTTCCAGCCACTGGAATATTGACATTTCCGTACGTTTTCCATGGCTTTTTTTATAGGGTTTGTCGGCGGGCCGTCCTGCCAATTTAACCGCGCGTGGGCTCAATTTATGTACCTCCTTAAATTTAGACACAAAAATAAATATTCTGGCGGAGGCACAACTAATCCTTTTGGTAATTGATACCCTTTTTTATGGTGTATTGACCAGCAGCTCATATG
>CBEULQ010000790.1:0-1973 GCA_965543975.1 uncultured Desulfocucumis sp.
AGGAGACATCCATGCGGAGGGCCGCTCGGCACCACCGGAGATGACCCCAATAAAAATAAAAAAATTGCTGGACGAGAACACTAATTTCGGCGGTGTGGTTATCGTTGAAGACAGCAGGCCAATCGGCCTGCTGATGAAACAGTCCCTTTACGGCCAACTAAGCTCACAGTACGGTGTAGCCCTTTACTCCAACCGGCCGTTAAGAATTATTATGGACAACATGCCTCTTGTTGTAGATGCTTCAACACCTGTGGAAACGGTGTCCCAGGTGGCTATGTCAAGAGAAAAGCCGAAGATATACGACCATGTGATTATAACCAGAAACGGGACATATGCCGGAGTGGTGTCGGTGCAAAACCTTATTAATTCCCTTACCCGCATACAACTTGAGTTTGCCAAGGGAGCCAACCCGCTTACCGGACTTCCGGGTAATAATGCCATAGAGGTGGAAATAAACAATAGAATCTCAACTAAAAAAGGTTTCGTGCTAATGTATATCGATTTAGACAACTTTAAATCCTTTAATGATAAATATGGTTTCGATTATGGCGACCGCTTGCTGCTGCTGACTTCTAAAATATTAAACGGCACCACCAGGAAATACGGCAACGCCGAGGACTTTATCGGACACCTGGGAGGAGATGACTTTATGATAATTACTTCTCCTGATAAGGTGGACAAAATATGTAACCTCATTATCAGGTATTTTGACCGCCTCGTGCCTGGCTACTACAGTGAAGAGGACTGCGGAAACAAGGGTTACATGGGTAAAAACAGGGATGGCCAGGACCGATGGTTTCCTTTTGTAACTATTTCCATGGCCGTGGTGGAATGCTCTTCATCGTCCACGAATATCCATGCCATTTCGAAGAAGGCTGCTGAAATAAAGAAATATGCTAAATCTATCCCCGGCAGTGTATACGTAAGGGACAGGAGAATAAATCCCCGGGATGAATTTTCCGGTGACTATAAATGAAAAAAATAGGGAGCAACCCTATTTTTTTATTGAGCAATTTAATCAACATTTATAAATGTACTATTCCTTTAACTTATGGCTGATCTCCTCAATTTTAGACCTGTTATGCATAGCGGTCTCCTCCAGATTCCTGGCCAGGGCGAAGATTTTATTCGCAGAATAAGCATCGTTCTCTTCGGCACTCCCCGGGGTTATACCTGATAATATCTCAATTACAGAAATTACTTTTCTGACCCCCTGTATTATTTCACCAGTGGAATCGTGTATTTCGTTAATCCTCACGCATGTATCATTTATCCCGCCGTATATCTCTTCTATGGACAGTTTTGCCTTGTCCGCCACCGCTGCTCCGTCTCTGGTGGATTCGTAGCCAACGTTTAATTTTTTATATACATTTTCACTTTCTTTAACAATTTCCAAAGCTATTCTTCCTATATCGTCACTTGCCCCGGCCGATTGCAGCGCCAATTTTCTAACTTCCTCGGCGACCACGGAAAAACCCCTGCCATGCTCCCCTGCCCTGGCTGCCTCTATTGAAGCATTAAGCGCCAGCAGATTTGTTTGCCCGGCAATGCTCTTAACCTGCTCAACAATCTCGAAAATCAGTTTAATGTGACGATCCAGGTTTTTTATGCTTTCAACACCCTGACGGTTATACTCGTAACTGTTCTTCATATTGATTATTAATCCATCCAGCTGGCACCTGCTTTTATCGGCAATTTCAATTAGATTGCGGGTTGTATCCATGCTCCGGTTAATTTTTTCCGTGATGTTATCTATAGACACAGACATGTTCTGAACTGTATCGCCTGTGTTATTCATCAATGATACCTGGTTGTCGGCAACCGCTGCAAGATCTTTGCTTGTGGCTCCCAAAACGGTGATAGTCTTTGAAGACTCCTTCATCAGCAGTTCCATCTGTGTCAGCATTAAATTAAAATGCTTGCCGAGCCTTGCAAACTCAATCCCCATTCCTTTTTCTGGAGCCCTAACCGAC
>CBEULQ010000791.1:0-1957 GCA_965543975.1 uncultured Desulfocucumis sp.
AGGTAAGAATATACAGGCTAATATTTTAACTTCCATCATGTTAAAAGAGATGGGAGTTAAAACGGTAGGCGCCAAGGCCCAAAATTACCTTCACGGCAAGGTGCTGGAGAAAGTGGGTGTGGATATTGTGGTGTACCCGGAAAGGGATATGGGTGTCAAAATGGCCAGAAGTCTGGTTTCACAAAATATTATGGAACTGATCGACCTTTCACCGGATTACAGCATTATTGAATTAGTAGCACCGGCATCATTCAGCGGACGCAGCATATTGGACCTGGATGTTCGCAAGCAAGTGGGTGTTAATATTTTGGCTATTAAAAGAGCTGGTGGGATAATAATGTCGCCGGGCGCGGAACAGGTAATTAATGATAGAGACGTTCTTGTGGTGGTGGGGCGCAATGACCAACTCCGTTTATTGAGCCGGTTGCCGTGATGGAGTAGACTTTGTACATAAATAAAACCCCGGCAAAAAACCGGGGAAAGCAACAGTATTATTTGGATGAAGGGTAATGTTTTTGTTACTCGGGAGGAGCAACCACCCTGAATATCCTCATTCCTTCAGGATTGAATACCTCAAGTACCAGACTGGGAACGAGCGTTGCAAGAATGCCTCCGGGAGTGACTATTGTGATTAAGAATTCACTGGAAGTAAAGGCCAAAAGTGTAATATCAGCAGGAGAGAATGCCTCAATAGTGAATAGCGGAGCGGTTATTTGAACTCTGAATCCTTTGAGAGGCAAAGCAATCGTCAATTCATTAAAGCTAACTTGCCTGATTTTCATAATGTCTTCTTCGGTGTTGATTGCTTCACAAATCTTTATCAATTTTTTTTGCATAATGCTGATGCCCCTTTTTTGTTGCCTAAAGTTGAAATTAGTAACGATTGCTCATTAAAGTCTCGGACGCATTAGAATACGATAAAAATCGGGTGGTCCTTGTCTACTTTCATTAGCAGCGGCAGCAAGCGCACCAGTAACCCGAAGTTCACCATCAGGAACACGGGTCTCAAGTATGGCTCCAACTGATCTTTTTGAGACCAAATATTGAGTTTGTCTTTGTTCGGCAGCAGGGGTTGCCAAAACTCTGGTTTCAACAGCATTATTTGCTTCTACCAAAAACAAGGGAGCATCTAACACCAGTGCGGTCTCGGCGGCGAGTTCCCTGATTAGAATTTCATTAAGAGCAACTTCATCTTGCCGCATAAAAAAAGCCTCCTTATATATTTTTAGTATTATATGATTTATGTTCCATATTTGCTATAATATGACAAATTATTTATTTAAGCCGGTTGTCGCTTTGAGGGAAATGACACTCCTGGGGCATGGCCAAATAAAAAAAACAGAACGTGAAGTTCTGTTTTTTATTAAAAAGAACTATTGGTTTTTGGGAAGTTACCGGTGAATATTAGCACTTAATGATTACAGTTTGCCCTTCTCCTTTAAGAATCTGGCCCAGTCCCCATCCGGTATTAATTCTCCATTCTCCTTCAACCAATCCGCCTTTGAAGGCGGCCACAGATACATGTGTGCCTTTGCCTTTTTCCCGCTTTCAAGCAACTCCACTTCTTTAATCTCCCTGATAAGGTGGCTTTGGCTTTCAACCCCTGTGAATTTTTCTATCTCATCAATTTCGGGCAGAATTACGGACATTTCCGGAGTATCAAATATAATACCCTTTATTTCCCCGTCTCCCTCAAGCACCACCGGGTAGTCGTCCGCCGGCAGGTGATACATTACGCCCCGGGCCCTGGCCGTGTATACCGTTGGTTTATATTTTTCAATGAATCTTTTATGGTTTTCCAGGCCGGGAAGCAGCGTGCCGTAGACAAAAAGATTGTTCAGATACATTACCGCACCATCCTTTCCCATTTAAGCATATACTGTAATATTGATGTTTATCTCGCTAACAGCCTGTAAGACCCCGTCCTCGAAGGTCGGGGATTAACAGGCTGTAAAGC
>CBEULQ010000792.1:0-1956 GCA_965543975.1 uncultured Desulfocucumis sp.
AAAATGATAAATTCCAGTAATTATAGCTTTTTATAAACCTTTTCTACTTCCTTTTCTGCCAGTTCTTTAATCTTTTCTTCGTCAATACCTGTCAACATGCCGTTCTGACAAACGACTTTCCCGTTAATGACAGTAAAGTCTACAGGCTTGTGGAAACCTACAGTAGCCAGGAATGAAGCCGGATCTAACAATGCCCCGGTAAATTCCAACTTGTTTACATTAATTAAAAACATATCTGCCGCTTTGCCCACAGAAATAGAACCAATATCATTTCTTCCCAATAATTTGGCGCTGCCTGTTGTGGCCAGTTTCAGTATGTCGTAGCCGGTTGGCGCTTGACGGCTGCATGTTAAACGATGCAATAAATAGGCAATCCTGATATCTGCCAGTAAATTTGAAGCATCGTTGCTGCCGCAGCCGTCCACGGCCAGTCCAACTGGAACATTTTTATCCAACATTTGCGGAATTTTAGCAACTCCAGAAGAAATTTTCATATTGGAGACAGGACAATGGGCTACGCCTGTTTGAGAATGACTTAGAACATCGATTTCTTCATCTGTAAAATGAATGCCATGGGCGTACCAAACATCCGGTCCAACCCAGCCGCACTCTTCAGCCCAAGCCAGTGGCCTTTTACCATATACTGCAAGGCAATATTTTTCCTCGTCCAGCGTTTCTGCAAGATGAGTATGCAGCCTCACCTTTTTGTCTCTGGCCAGTTTAGCCGATTCAATCATCACTTCTGAATCCACCGAAAAGGGCGAACAAGGCGCCAGGGCCACTTGGCGCATAGAAAATTCTGTTGGATCATGAAAATTGTCTACCAGTCTTAAACTATCTTCCAATACTTCATCCAAGGTTTCCACCAGTTCATCGGGGGGCAGGCCGCCGGCTGTTTTACCCCTGGTAAAACAGCTGCGGCCAGTATGGAAACGAAGGCCCAAAGCTTCAGCAGCTTCGAATTGACGATCAATAATATTTCTGCCTTTTCCCCTTGGAAAAGCGAAATGATGGTCAAAACAGGTTGTACCGCCGTACTTTATAAACTCTCCCATGGCTACCATGGAACTATAATAAATATAATCAGGGTTGACGTTAAGCCAGACATTATACAGGAACATCAACCAGTCAAAAAGCTCTGCGGATTGAATCTGCGGAATGTTGCGGCTGAAGGCCTGCAGTAAATGGTGATGAGTGTTAACCAAACCGGGATAAACAAACATGTCCCTGGCATCTATGACCTGAACATCTTTAATAGGTGGAATATCTCCGATAGCGGTTATTTTTGAGCCTTCTATTAAGATGCTTTGCCCGTACAGGACGCTATCTTTGACATCGCAAGTAACAATTGCCTTTGCGTTTTTTATGAGTAGTTTGGCCATTTAGCTATCTTCCCTCCCGGTCACAAATATTTACACGACAATGCTGGCGGTGCAAATAGAAAAAACCCATGCAAACAACCTCCAAGTTTGTTTAGCGTGGGTTTAAACTGGAACCACGTTGCTTTGTTATTGAACATGCCAGGGAGCTCCTTGGCATCGTACACAAAGATTATGATGGTAAAATAAAAAAGTGCCTTAAGAAGAGTATGGTTATTACTCCCCGAAGCACCGTTGCTTATAACTTCATCGTCTTTTTCCAGCATTATAATACTAACAGTAAAAAATAGCAAGTACTTTTAGTTTACTAAACATTAATATTGCACTTGATATTGAGTCCGCTTGTCAAATGATGCACCGCGTCTACCCACTCATTCCTTCACCAATGCGCCTGCCCTCAACCGGGAACAGGTAATAACCCTGCCCCAGACCTAGCAACTAGACTCCCGATAATGTACAGCAGTTTGTTTTGCCCACTGAAATTCTTTTACGCACATACGGACCCATGCAGCGGCGGCTTCCAAAGCTGACTTGTAA
Organism: uncultured Desulfocucumis sp.; assembly: GCA_965543975.1. GTDB lineage: Bacteria > Bacillota > Desulfotomaculia > Desulfotomaculales > Desulfocucumaceae > Desulfocucumis. The sequence continues at coordinate 1,917 of CBEULQ010000792.1, forward strand.
AAGGCAACGAGGATAAGAAACAACTTTGGTATTTAGTGAG
>CBEULQ010000793.1:0-1951 GCA_965543975.1 uncultured Desulfocucumis sp.
AATCACCCCTTCCCTACTTTCCGAATGATATCATAAAATGGTTTCCGCGGAAACCATTTGACATCTGTCGCCGCTTTCGTTACTATGGCTTCCAAGAAAACCATCTAGACGGGGGAGGAACTCATAATGAATGACGTCATCAAGACCATTCAAAACCACCGATCCATTCGAAAGTTCAAAAACATCCCGTTGACGCAGGAGCAGGTCAATATCATCGTCCGGGCCGCACAAATGGCCCCAACCGCCTACCATTCACAACCCTTTACCATCATCGGTGTGACCGATCCTGAGCTAAGAAAGAAGCTGGCGGAAAAAACCGGGCATAACAAAGAGGCCGTAAGCCAGTGCGGGTATCTTTTCATCTTCTGTTTGGATGCTTTCCGGCTTATGGCCAACGCCGGCTCGGAGGAAAAAGAAAAAATGAAGAAGAACTTGGGTTCCACTCATTCTTACCAAAACAGCGTTATCAGTACCGGCATAGCCGTGCAAAATGCCAATTTAGCGGCGGAGTCGATGGGACTGGGAGCCGTGATTCTGGCCAGCATCAACAATGCCTTGCCGGATCTGGATGAATGGCTTGATTTGCCGGAATACGTGATTCCTCTAGTGGGTTTGGCGGTGGGGGTGCCAAATGAAAACCCGGAGCAAAAACCGCGCTTGCCTCAGGAAGCCGTGTTTTTCGAGAACAAATATGATCACGATTTATTAGAAAAAGTGGAACGGTATGATAAAGAAATAGAAGAATACTACAAACACCGGACGGGCAATAAGAAAACAGCCAACTGGTCCCAAAACATTATCAGCATGCTTACGAGAGATTTCCCCCTGGACTCTTACAGCCAGTATGTAAGAAAGAAAGGTTTTGCTCTAGAATAAACCGGTATCCTGGATTCTCGTCAAACCAGCATCAGCAGCGATTTGCAGGGCTTGGCGGTATTCGGCATTTGTTATCCTTCTGCCCAGCAGTGAATGGCCCACGGCCTTGTAGCACGGCCTGTACTGGGCCATTATGTTAACGTAAGTATCGCGTGAAACGTGATGCGCCAGAAATTCCATCACCTTTTTTGTGCCGGCCAATCCCCCGGGAAGAACCAGGTGTCGGACCAGGAGGCCGCGAACCGCCACATTGTTTTTTCCAATGACTAAATCACCGACCTGTCTATGCATCTCTTTAACGGCTGCAAAATTTATCTCCGGGTAGTCGGCTGCATCGGAAAAATCCCTGGCAGGCTCCGGATCCCCGTACTTCATATCCGGCATATAAATGTCCACAATTCCCTCCAGGAGTTTAATTGTCTCCAGGGAATCATATCCGCCGGTATTATACACAAGCGGGATCCGCAGGCCCTGCTTGGCCGCCAGCCTAACAGCAGCAATTATATTGGGGACAACATGGGTCGGTGAAACAAGGTTTACATTATGACAACCTAATTCCTGCACCTGGAGCATTAACTGGCACAGCTCCTCATCGCCCACCTCCTCTCCCCGGAAATGGTGGGCCAGGTCGTAATTTTGACAATAGATACACTTCAGGTTGCAGCCGGCAAAAAAGATGGTTCCCGAACCTCTTTGCCCGACAAGAGGCGGTTCCTCACCAAAATGCGGCCCCACACTGGCCACCACCGCCCGGTCTCGGGTTCGGCAAACTCCTATGGTAGGCCGTTTGGCGGCCTTGGTGTTTTCAGATGATGCAAAGCGCTGAGCACCACATCGCCTTCCGCATAAAACGCAAGGGGAGGCCAGTTCTCTGCTCCTTTGCAGTCTCGCCTCCCACTCTTCTTCGCTGAGGGACAAATATATGGGGTGCCGAGGTTTTTCTCGGTTCACCTTCATCAATCCCCTTCCTTCGGTTTTCCCTTTCCATCTTCCTCAATAGCACACAAAACAAGGCTTTACTGTTAACGGCGATGATAAAATCCCCAAAAACGGCAGGATAAAATTCCCCACCCCT
>CBEULQ010000794.1:0-1950 GCA_965543975.1 uncultured Desulfocucumis sp.
CACGCCTCAATCGCTGTTATTAATAGGAGTTGAGCATAAACAACGCTTTAAAGGGGGGCAGGATTGATGAGCAGTATCACCGCCGTCAAATCAAATGACGGGCAGGGCAAGAGTAAGCTTACCACTGGTTTGATATTAATTACCGCCCTGGCACTGACTTTTTATCATTTATATACGTCCGGGGTATCTATGTTTGGCGCCTGGATCCAGCGTGACATTCACCTGACACTTATTTTGATCATCGTATTCCTTGTTTTCCCCATGACCCGCAAAGGGCCTATGGAAAAGGCATCTGTTATTGATTTTTTGCTGGTGGCCCTTGCCCTGGCATCCGGAACATATATTGTTCTGTTTTACCAGGATATCGTATTGAGGGCCGGTGCTGCCACCACTGCGGATTTGATATTCGGCGGGATTATGGTTTTACTAATACTGGAGGCCACCCGTAGAGCTACCGGATGGGTTCTGGTGTCCATTGCCGGCGTTTTTTTGCTGTATAATTTTATCGGCCCTTACATTCCCGGCTTACTGGGTCACAAAGGATATTCACTGGGGCGGGTAATCTCGCAAATGTATCTTACCACCGAGGGAATATTCGGTGTACCTCTGGGCGTTTCTGCCAGTTATATATTCCTTTTTATTTTCCTTACTTCCATGCTGGAAAAGTTGGGGATGGGCCATTTTCTACTGCAACTGGCTATGGCGTTAATGGGCAGGTTCACCGGCGGCCCGGCCAAAGTGGCGGTTTTGGCCAGTGGTTTCATGGGTTCCATTAACGGCAGCGCGGTGGCCAATGTTGTGGGCACTGGTACCTTCACCATACCGCTGATGAAAAAGAACGGTTACCAACCGCACTTTGCCGGTGCTGTGGAGTCTTGCGCTTCATCTGGCGGGCAGTTGATGCCTCCGGTCATGGGCGCCGCTGCTTTTATTATTGCAGAGTTTTTGGGTATCCCGTATATCCACGTGGTGGTTGCAGCCATTATTCCCGCCCTGCTGTACTACATGTGCGTTTTGTTCGGAGTCCATTTTGAGGCCAGCCGGCTGGGATTGGTCGGCCTGCCCAAGTCGGAATTGCCATCAGCCAGGGCAGTGCTCAAAGAGGGGTGGTATTATTTGATTCCGCTGGCGGCACTGATATTTTTCCTGGCGGTATTGCAGTACACTCCCATCAGGTCGGGCTTTTATGCCATTATCACCATGTTTTTGGTATCCCTGGTCAGCAAGGACAGCCGGATCAACTGGGAGCGGTTTAAAGAAGGAGCCATCGTTGCGTCACGCAACACAGTAACGGTTGCGCTGGCCTGCGCCGCCGCCGGTCTCGTCATAGGCAGCATTAACCTCACCGGAGCGGGTCTGAAAATCTCTGCCGCCATTGTTGCCGCTTCGGGTGGCATCCTCTGGCTGGCGTTGCTCCTGACGGCTCTGGTGGCGCTGCTGATGGGCATGGGACTGCCAACCACGGCTGCTTATATTGTAACAGGTACCATGGCCGCCCCGGCTCTGATTAACATGGGCATACTTCCACTGGCCGCTCACTTGTTTGTTTTTTATTTTGCCATCATCTCAGCCATAACACCTCCGGTAGCTCTGGCCGCCTATGCGGCTGCCGGCATAGCCCAGGATAGCCCGATGAAAATTGGTTTTACCTCCTGCAGACTTGGGCTGGCCGCCTTTGTTGTTCCTTTCCTATTTGCCATGCAACCCGCCCTAATCGGCGTGGGAGACGGCATGCATATTGCCCGGGCAGCTATTACGGCTCTGATTGGTGTGATGGCCCTGGCAGGCGGCAATATCGGTTATGTGTTTTATAAAGCTGTATGGTGGGAGAGGGTGTTGCTTATATGTGGATCCCTTTTATCCCTTGATCCCCGGTTTTACACGGATATCATCGGCCTGATCATGATAGCAGCGGCTTTGGCAACTAACGTACTCAGGGGCAGGCCGATG
>CBEULQ010000795.1:0-1945 GCA_965543975.1 uncultured Desulfocucumis sp.
ATTTATCCATCTTTTTTATTTTCATCAGATGCTGAATTTCATAGGGGTGTTTCTCACCATTAATCAACAAACCAAGTATAATTAGCCGCATGGACATAAGAAAACACCACCTTGTCTAAGGTAAGGGGACACACCTTCTTGAGTTAGCTAAATTCCTAATTCTATACAAATTCAAGTTGAGTTGTTTAAATTCCTTTCATTAACTATCTTTCGAAGGAATGTCCCCAACTTATGCTCTTTTAACCCCCGGCACCGTCTCCAGCTTGGCTTTACCCATCATGGCTATAAAAATTATGGCAATTATCACCGGAATAATCGCCCACTGAAACACAACGGCGATGGAATCGGCCAGGGCTCCGATCATTTTGCCCAAAACCATCGAAGGAATGTTTTCCCTGACCTCGGGCTGAAGCAATACCCGGGCATCCGTCATTTTATTAAGCATATCAAGTCCAGGCAGGGCCTGGTGTAATTTGTTATAAAGCATACGATTTTGAAACGCGCCAAATATGGTAATCCCCATGGTCATGCCCATCATCCTGAAAAAAGCCACGGTTGAATTGGCGGATCCGCGCTGGTTAAAATCCAGACCATGGATAGACGACATGGTTAAGACGGGAAAAGATACTCCCACTCCTATTCCTGTAATGACCATATACAGGGTGACAAGCATGCGGTCGGTATCTACGGATAACGTGCCCAGCAGTAAAATACCGGTTAAAAACAACATACCCGATCCCAGCATAATATTTCGAAAAGAAGCTTTATTCGCCGAATATCCGCCTATCTGGCTGCCCACCACGGACCCAATCATCATCGGGGTTAGAATCATTCCCGCATTGGTGGCTGTGCCTCCAAACACCCCCTGGACATATATAGGGATATACATCGTGGCGAGAATAAATACGGACCCATAAAAAAAGCTTGCTCCCTGGCTAACGGCAAAAAGTCTTTTTTTAAATAAATCCGGCGATATAACAGGGTCGGCGGCCCTTGTCTCCACCCATAGGAAAACAATTAAGAACATAACAAAAGAACCAAACAAGCCAAATATCTGGATACTGTTCCAGGAGTATACTTTGCCCCCCAGTTCCAACGCAAACATTAGAGAAATAACGGAAACAACCAGTGAGACCGCACCCCACCAATCAATTTTTTGTTCCCTGTGCTCCAGAGATTCATGATAAAACCTGCACAGAAATACAAGTGAGATCAATCCAAGGGGGATATTTACGTAAAAAATCCAACGCCAGTTCACATAGTCAGCAAGGTAAGCCCCTAACAGGGGACCGAATATGCTGGACAACCCGAAAACTGCACCAAACAGTCCTGAAATCTTACCCCGCTGGGATGGAGGAAAAATATCAAAAATAATGGTAAAGGCTATGGGCATCAATGCCCCGCCGCCCAGGCCCTGAATCGCCCGATAAAAACTCAGTTGCTCTATATTTTGCGAAGTTCCGCATAATCTGGATCCAAAAATAAACAAACACAACCCGGATATATAGAACAACTTTCTTCCGTACATATCCGACAGCTTTCCAAAAATGGGCATGCCCGCAACACTGGCTATCAAATAGGCCGAGGTAACCCATATGAATTTATCCAGTCCGCCTAATTCGGACACAATGGTACCCATAGCCGTGGCCACAATGGTATTGTCCATGGAGGACATTAAAATTCCCAGCAGCAAACCGGCAATAACCCAGTTTATTTTGCTTTTGTTCCGGTCCATGATCCACCTCTTTTATTATGTTAATAGCTACAATAATTATTATAGTCAAATTTGACCTATATGCAATGAAATAATATTACAAACTACTGTAGTAATCTGCACCAAGGCACTACCGTGAACCTCCCCCCACTAAAGTGAGGAGCATCTTGAGAAATATCAACAGCCGTCCACGACTGAATGTCAAAGCCTTCCAGGATAACCCGGTCAGCT
>CBEULQ010000796.1:0-1944 GCA_965543975.1 uncultured Desulfocucumis sp.
GTCCATCATGCCCGGCATGGATATGGGAGCTCCTGAACGAACACTGACCAGCAGAGGGTTGTCGGTGTCGCCGAATTTCTTCCCGGCCCTATCCTCCAACACCTTTATTTTTTCTCGGACCTGGTCTTCCATACCCGGAGGGAAGTTCCTGCCCTCGGTATAGAACTCCTTGCATACTTCTGTGGTTATAATAATTCCCTGGGGCACAGGCAGTCCGATATTGGTCATTTCCGCCAAGTTGGCGCCTTTGCCCCCCAGCAGTTCCTTCATGTCCGCGCGGCCCTCTTCAAAAAAATACACATACTTCTTACTTGGCATGTCTTACCCCCCTGTAATATATCTCCAGCACCCGGCTGGCTGTTTCTTCCACTGCCTTGTTGGAAACGTCTATTACTGAACAGCCGGCCTTCTTCATTACTGACTCGGCATATTCAAGCTCTTTTAAAATTCTGTCCATGCTGGCGTAATCGGCATCCGAGGTAAGCCCCAGTGTTTTCAGTCTTTCCCGCCGGATTTCGTTTAAACTGGTGGGCCTGATGGTTAAGCCCACCACCTTGTGCGGCGGCAGTCTGAATATCTCTTCCGGAGGCGCCACCTCCGGTACCAGGGGCACATTGGCCGCTTTAATCTGCTTATGGGCGAGATACATGCACAACGGGGTCTTCGAGGTGCGGCTTACGCCCAGTATGACGATATCCGCTTTGATAATCCCCCTGGGATCCTTGCCGTCATCGTACTTAACGGCGAATTCAATGGCCTCCACCTTGCGGAAATACTCCTGGTCCATCTTCCGGACCAGTCCCGGTTCCAGCTTGGGCTGAATGCCCAGGAATTTGGTATAGGCATCCAGCATGGGAGTCAGTATATCCACCGTGATGATTTTATACTTGGCGGCCTCGCTTACCAGTATCTCCCTCAAATCGGACTGCACCAGGGTATAGGCGATTAAACTTCTGAAAGCGGCAGCTTCCTCAACTATTTCAGGAATTTCATCCGGGTCGTTGACGTAAGGCACCCGCCTGACGTCAACCGAGCTGCCGTTGAACTGGCTGGCGGCGGCTCTGGCTACAAGCTCCGCCGTTTCTCCGATGGAATCGGATATTATATAAACAACCGGCTTATCTTTAGCTAAAGCGGTAATAAGAAACTCCCCCTAACTGCCTTCTCCTTGGAGGCCGCTATCAAAACCACGTCTGGCATTTGAGTGGTGGGAGGTGAGAGGTTAGAGGTTAGATTCTAGCGGCAATTTGCTTTTAGCAAATTCCTTCTATTCTCACTTCCCACTTCCCACTTCACGCTTCTCAATTTAGAACGGCCTCAAATATAGTTTTTTTTAACTTTCTCCCAGTTCTACAAAGAGCCTTGTTATATTGGTCTTGCTCAACCGGCCGACAACCTCCGCCCCGGGATTATCATCACTCATGCGCACCACCGGAAGGGCGTCCACCTCGTGGGTGATCAGCTTTTTTGCCGCAGACCAGACGGATTCTTCTGTTTCCACGGTTACCACGTTGGGCATGCGGGTCATGATAACTCCCACGGGAAGTTTATATATATCGTGACCGCCAAGGGTAATCTTTAACAAATCTTTCCGGGAAAGCACTCCCTCCAGAAAACCGCCCTCCCTTACCACAATCAAGGTACCCACGTCTTCAATAAACATGGTCACCGCCGCATCGTAAACCGAACATTTTTCTGTAACCACGATGGGCACGGACTTAACGTCCCCCACCTTTATGCGGTGCAGTTTATCCACCAATATCCGGCTGGGATTTTTACCGCTGTAATAATAGCCTACCCTGGGCCTGGCCTCCAGCAGACCGGACATAGTAAGTATGGCCATATCCGGCCGCAAGGTGGCCCGGGTGAGTGAAAGCCTGTCGGCAATCTGTTCGCCGGTAATGGGTCCCTCTCTTTTTACTATATCCAAAATTACCGCCTGCC
>CBEULQ010000797.1:0-1940 GCA_965543975.1 uncultured Desulfocucumis sp.
AGCTTTTTTAATATCAATATACCTTTTGAGGGAAAGTATGATAACTCCCACGGACAATACCATTAGGGCGACATCTGTTATGATTAACGGGACATTGCCCGCAGGCAAATATTTTAGTACCAATAGCTTGTAGAGCGCCATAATAGTTGTTGCCATCATGAATATAGCCGGCAGCACTGTAAACCAATTGGGTTTGCCCCGGTAAAGAAGCCACATGGAAACGGCTATCAGGGCCAGGCCCGAAAGGAGCTGGTTGGCAGAGCCGAAGATGGGCCAGATGACGGTATACGCATTTGAATAACCCAGGTAAAACATGATTACCACCGACAGACCGGAATTGAACCAGAAGGTTTTCATAACGGCCGGCACTTCCTTGAACAGGAAAGACCATAGCTCTTCAAACAGGTAGCGGTTTAGACGAACTGCCGAGTCCAATGTGGTGATGATAAATCCCTCGATCATCAGTATGCCGAAAATGGTGCCGATGGCCATGGGAATGCCGATGGATTTCTCCAGAATTCCGCCCATGCCCAGTGAAAAGCCCAAAATGGCGTTTGCCCCCTTGGCAGGCCAGACAATATCCAAGTAGTTCTGGAAGGATATGCCCGTGGCCACGGCCACCAGCACCAGCACGGCCAGAACACCTTCCAGCACCATACCGCCAAAGCCGATTTTTTGTGCATGCGACTCCTTATCCACCTGTTTGGAGGAGGTGCCGCCCGCCACCAAGGAGTGAAAGCCGGAGATAGCCCCGCAGGCTACTGTGATGAACAGGAAGGGCCAGATCATCCCCATCTTTTTTATACCTTGGGCAATATTATAAGCAGGTGCCTGGACGGTCAGGCCTCCCGCTCCACCGATAATGGCGCCCAGAAAAAGCAGGCTCAGGCCGATATAAAGCAGGAATGAGTTGGTAAAATCCCGGGGCTGGAGCACAACCCATACCGGCAAGCCTGCTGCAAATAGGACGTATATTGAAATGATCAACATCCAAATCTTCGGGTTGAGGGTGACGGGGTTGGACATTCCCACGAGAACCGAGATTGCACCTACAGCCAAAGCCAGGGCGGCAGCCAGCCAGATTTTAAGCCCGCGTTTGTAGAGAAGATATCCCAGGATAGGGCTGAACATGGTCATGATAATCACTGAGGTGGAGGCTATACCACCGATAACCACCTTGTCGACGCCGTCCTGGGTAATAATTTTTAAAGAGGTGTGGGCAGGGTCCACACCCAGTACCTTGGCCGGCACCAGGGAGGACAGGGCAGTGGCCGTTAACCCTAAAAAGGCTGCTGTGACCAGGATGATCATAAAAAGGGTGAAAAGTATAAACAGGAGATAACCCGGCCGGCCCATGGTAGAGCCTGCAATCTGGGCTACGGATTTGCCCTTTTCCCGCATGGATACAAACATGGTGGTGTAGTCGTGGACGGCCCCGAAAAAGATTGTGCCCAGGAAAATCCAAAAAAGAGTGGGCATAAATCCGAATGCCAGGGCCATGGTGGGCCCCAAAATGGGTCCCGCGCCGGCAATAGAGGCGAAGTGGTGGGAGAAAAGCACCATTGGGTGGGCCGGAGCGTAGTCTTTGTCATCCCGCATGGCGTGTGCCGGTGTTGGACGGGAATCGTCCTCACCCAGTACGCCTTTTATGTATCCGCTGTAAAAGCGAAAGGCGAGATAAAAACCAATAAAAACCAGAATAACGATAAGGGCGGTATTCATTTTTTCAACTCCCTTCCAGGCAAGCATCGAAAGGTAACGAAAAACCATAAACCTAATCCATAAGCATCACCCTTTAACTGATTAGTGAACCTCTCCCGCTTATAGAAGCGAGGACTTCAAGGAGCATTGCGACAAGGATTCAAGACGACAACCCGTTCAGGCAGCCTCATCCGCTAAGGATGCTTTCTTTCCTGCCGATTCTCCCGACAACACCGGGG
>CBEULQ010000798.1:0-1931 GCA_965543975.1 uncultured Desulfocucumis sp.
CCACGTTCCCCGGGCGCCGCGCAACCGCCGGCCATCAATAGCGTTAGAACAAAGATGCCAATCAAAAGCCTGCGCAACCTACAATCCTCCACAATTCCACGTCATAGCAAACGATAAGAAATTCTTTGGACCTGGTAAAACTCCTGTTAAATAACTGTTCATTTCATGTTAAAATATTGTAAACTTCAACCTAACATATTAATGCCCGTAAAAAACCCCCACTTTGTGGGGGTTTCGACATCCTTTATCTCGCTAACAGCCTGTAAGACCCCCTCCTCGAAGATCAGGGATCAACAGGCTGTAGAGCTCACTTATATCACAGTTCTTTAATTACTCCGGCGCAGCGGGGGCACAGAGTCGGATGATCCGCATCCCTGCCCACTCCCTGGTTATACATCCAACAGCGCTCGCATTTTTCACCGGCGGCCTTTTTCACCGTTACACCAAAATCCTTTATGTCCTCGGAAACGGCAGCCCCTTCGGGAGCACCATCTGAATACAGCTTTACCCCGGAAACAATAAATATTACAGAAAGGTCTTTTTCCATCGAGGACAGTAAATCATACACCTCACCCCTGGAGTAAAGCTCAACTTCAGCCTCCAGGGAGTTGCCTATTTTTTTCTCCTGCCTTGCCGTCTCCAAAGCCCTGGTGACCACGGCCCTTATATCCAGCAGGCGGTTCCATTTCTGCTCCAGTTCCGCATCCAGATATTCATCGTTAACCGCCGGCATGTCGGTTAGCTGTACGCTGACCGGATCATTCGATGTTTTGGGAATGTAGCGCCATATCTCCTCGGTGGTAAAAGCAAGCACCGGGGTTAGAAGCCGTACCAGGGCCTGCAACACATCGTACAGAACCGTCTGGGCCGAGCGCCGTGCAGTCGAAGCCGGTATGGAAGTATACAGGCGATCCTTAATCATATCCAGATACAGAGCGCTCATATCAACGGTGCAGAAATTGTGGATTGCGTGGTATACCGTGTGGTATTCGTAATCCCTGTAAGCGGAAACCACCTTCTCAATCAGTCTTTGCAGCCTTAAAAGAGCCCAGCGGTCCATTTCCTGCATATCCGCATAGGCCACCCGGTCCTTGACCGGGTTAAAATCATATATATTGCCCAGCAGGAAGCGGCTGGTGTTCCTGATTTTTCGATAGGCTTCGGATGTCTGTTTCAGGATGCTGTTGGACACCGCCAGGTCACCCCGGTAATCTGCAGAACTCACCCACAACCTTAATATATCTGCGCCCATTTGCTTAATTACCTTGAGGGGATCCACCACGTTGCCCAGGGATTTGCTCATCTTCCTTCCCTGTTCATCCACCACGAAGCCGTGGGTAAGCACAGCCCTGTACGGCGCCTTTCCAGTAACCGCCACTGCGGTGGAAAGTGAGCTATTGAACCATCCTCGGTGCTGATCGCTGCCCTCCAGGTATAAATCCGCCGGCCAGTCCAGTTCAGGCCAGACCTCCGTCGCTCTCAATACCCCCATGTGGCTGGAGCCGCTGTCGAACCATACGTCCATTATATCTGTTTCCTTGGTAAAGCTTCCGGTGCCGCAGTCAGGGCACTTAAGTCCCGGCGGTATCAGCCCGGCGGCCTCCCGGGCGAACCACACGTCGGATCCGTGCTCCCGGAATAATCCCTGCAGGTGAGAAATAGTCTCTTCGTTAATTACCGGCTTGCCGCAGTCCCCGCAGTAGAAAATGGGTATGGGAACACCCCATGTGCGCTGGCGGGAAACACACCAGTCGCCCCGGTTGGCAACCATGTTGTGAATGCGCTCCTCACCCCAGGCGGGTATCCATTTTACTTCCTTTATGGCATCCAGAGCAGCCTGGCGGAAGCCTTCCACCGAGGCGAACCACTGCTCGGTAGCCCTGAAAAAGACAGGCTTTTTACAGCGCCAGCAGTGAGGGTACTGGTGCCTT
>CBEULQ010000799.1:0-1928 GCA_965543975.1 uncultured Desulfocucumis sp.
AGCCGCTAATATTATCACCGGCGCCTGACCTCATGTGCATCTCCAGTTTATTCAAAGCCAGGCTGCTGGCCACCTCGCCCGCCCTGTGGCCCCCCATACCGTCGGCCACGGCAAAAAGACCTATATCTGCCGCCACCAGTATGCTATCCTCGTTTCTCTGCCTGACCTTGCCAACCTCAGTGGCCTGACTCCACCTCATAAGCCCACCTCACAAACTTCAGGGTTAGTCCCCCTATCCTGATCCTGTCCCTGTCAGCCAGAACCGTAGGCTTTTGAACCCTGGTCTCATTAAGAAAAGTTCCGTTGCTGCTGCTCAAATCCTCCAGCCAGAACTGCCCGTCTTTTTTAAATATCCTGGCATGTTCGGAGGAGGCAAAGGGGTCGGGAATTACCACCTCATTGTCACGGCTCCGCCCCAGCACCGCCTCCCGGTCCAGGGTAAAGACGGCACCGGCGGACAGTTCCCGGTCCGGGCTGGCCAGCACCACCAGACAGGCTTCCACTCCCGGAACGGGTTCAGGATCGGGTTCGGTAATCTTAAGTCCTGACCCCGCCGCCTTTCCGGGGATTTTTGACGGAGATCCATGCTCCGCCAGGATGGTATACTCCCGGTAACCTTTAAACATCATTCTGGCCAACTGAAAGATAAATATATATAAAAGCAGCAAAAACAAATAACGAAAAAAAGTTAATAGAATTCCCAACATGGTTACTCCACCTTTAACAGGCACAGAGTGGAACCAAACTTTACGTAATCCCCAGGCGAAAGTTCCTTCCTGTTAACCCTGACTCCGTTCACATAAGTTCCGTTGGTACTGCCCAAATCCGTAACCACCCAGGCACCGCCATTGTATTCCATTTTGGCGTGACGCCTGGAAACACTGCTGTCGGTCAGCATTACGTCACAGCCCTCCCGTCTCCCGACAATAACCGGCACGCCTACCAGCTCAAAAGTGCGGCCCTTCTGTATCCCCTCATGGATCACCAGGGTATGGCGGGCTTCCTGTTTAATTACCGGCACCGGAGAAGTATCCCTGACTGGTTTGTAGCACAGTGTATCCTCAAATTCTTCCACTTTTCCTTCAATCTCTTCTTCCCAGGAATCTCCCGGAGAGGTGCTGAAGGCTGAATCCACCCTGATTTGCCCGGGTTTTAGTTCCTCGTCTCCTTTGATAATCACCAGGGGTTTTGCCACCAGGGTAAAATCCTTCTCCTCCGCCTTCTGGCTGAGGTACTCTTGCAGTTCAGAGGCCAGCGCCCCGGCTATGCTTCCCACCGCCAGCCAGTCTTCACGGCTTAAGTAAACTGTGTACTCGTTGGGGGCGTACACCAGGTTAACACTTACCCTCTTTTTGTCCCGCATTTCCCGGGCCAGCCTCTTGGCTATATCCACGGGCTGAACCCTGCCCTTGAATTTATCCCTGAAAAAGCCTTCTATGTATTTTTCCAGTCCACCTTCCAAACCCGAAAAGAGCCCCACCTGATCACCTCTTATCTCCGGACCGGAACAAATTTCTTCTGCGCAGTTGACCGCAGGCGGCATCAATATCCGAACCTAGCCTGCGTCGCACCGTCACCCCTATACCGGCCCTTTCCAGTACCTGCCTGAAGAGTTGCACTGACTCCGGCGCGGCTGCCGCAAAGGATTTACCCTCTACCCGGTTATAGGGAATAAGATTGACGTGACACAACATCCCCTTCAGTATGGATGCCAGTTTCAGGGCGTGTTCCCTTTGGTCGTTGACCCCCGATATCAGGGCATATTCAAAGGTTATCCTACGCCCGGTGATGTCCGCATAGCCCCGGCAGGCTTCCAGTAGACCGGCCAGGGGATATTTTTTATTTATCGGCATAAGTTCGCTCCTCAGTTTATCCTCCGGGGCGTGCAGCGACACAGCCAGAGTCAGCTGCAGTTTAAGAGAAGCGAG
>CBEULQ010000800.1:0-1927 GCA_965543975.1 uncultured Desulfocucumis sp.
CCTTCTAATGGTGCCGCTCCTGCGGCATGGATGTCTAAAGGGAAAGTTCAGCTAAAGAAATCAGAGATTTCGAGCTTCACTTTTAAGTTTGCTCTAAGGGTTCGGTAAGGGAACAACCCCTACCGAACCCAAGGCTCACTTATATCATCTTGTGAAAAATACAATGTCGCCGAATTTTGCTCCCGCTACTTTTCCCACGGACTCACATTTTATTTTTAGCAGGAAGAATACCCTGTTCCTGGCCAGTTGCTCATGCTCAAGGGTCTCGAAATTGGCCTGGCCTTTGGATATTACCAGTCCTGATTCGTTCAAGAGTTTATTTACTTCTTCGGATACCTTTTGCAGCGGCACCCCGAGATAGTTTGACCCTGTGGTGATAACCCTGGCTGTTTTATGCATTCCCGCCTGTTCGGCGTCTTCCATGGTGGCGTCGTTTAAAACGGGCCCGCCCTTAACAATGTAAGTCACCTTTTTCCCCATTGATGAAAGTTCTTCCGCCAGCAGTCTGTCAAAAACTATCTCCCCGGCGTTGTCTCCCACTATAATCACGTGGTACACACTGTTTAATTTTTTGGCGAACTTGTGGTAATCATCCAGGGAAAATCCAACGTTAAGGCTTTGCTTTAAACTGGCATTTATATCGAAATCTTTATTAATGCCGAGGTCGATAACATTGCCGGCGACGGATATTTTCAGTGCGTCGTAAAGCCTGTCCGCGGAGCCGTTAAGGTGTTCCTTTAATCTGGGGTACAGTTCCAGGGCCAGGGTATTGGATTTATATTTGGCTTCTTTATAGGGGTCGTCGATGTTTATGAGTTTATACAGCTTAAAAAGCATTTCCGTTGAATTTTCCGCCGGTGATCTGTGGTGGTCCATTATTTTAATGTCATCCATTAGTTCGAAGAGAATTTGACGCTGCCTTTCCTCGTCGATACCTGCAATAATCATACAGTTTGCCGCCTGTTTGAGGTAACAGTGAAGGCAATCTACAAAACACTTCATTTGATAATTCCTCCGTTTTGTCTGTCCATATCACAGTGTAACACAATTGCATGTTAATATTACCTCAAAATTAAAATACGCATGCCATAGGCAGTGCGTATAACTACATTATACCCGGTAGGTGTACGTCGTCAGTGATTAAATCCTTTATGTTCTTTCAACCTCGCTTACTGCCTCCGGCCGAACAGCAATTATCCGGTACATTTCCTCCGAATCAACAGTTGCGGTTACCTTAAAGCCCGTGCCTGTAATCCATCTTGAGGCGGTCTCCGCAGGTACCAGCATATCCCTGTGCAGTACAGTATCCCGGGCATTTTTATGTATTTGGTTGATTATTTCCCGCCCTGCAAAATGATTAATAATCATAATGCCTCCCGGTCGTAACACCCTGAATAACTCCACCAAAGCGGTTTCCGGATTGTGAAAGTGGGGGAAAACATTATAGCATATTACCCTGTCCACTGATTCCGGTGCCAGGGGCAAAGCATGAACATCGGCATGAAGGGTAACTAATTGCCCAGTGGCTTTTGGCTGAAAATTGGCTTGCAACACTTTTAACATTTCCTTTGATAGATCGCAGGCAATCCACTGCTTCGGGCCTGCCGCCAGCCCCGCCTCCAGTAGAATCCCGGTTCCGGCGCCAACGTCCAGCACAACTTTGTCCTTTACTTCCAGCACTGCTATCAGTTCCTTTATTCTTTCCATGGGAGGCCGGGGAGCCATGCCGTCCCACAAAGGGGCCACACGGTCGAAAATCTGTTCACGTTCCACGTCAAATTGTTCCGCCGGGTATTGTTTTGTCAAAATAGACACCTCCAATTTAATATGGTTTGCCGGAATGAACAAAAGAATAACCCCTGAGGGTGAAGTTTGTCCCCGTTGGATATAATTGGCTGGGGCAACAATCTTGATTGTGACAGTTTTG
>CBEULQ010000801.1:0-1927 GCA_965543975.1 uncultured Desulfocucumis sp.
AATGAATACATTACGTTGAATCGCGATAGAAAGAAAATTGTATTCAAAGTTTCAAATACCGGTGATAGACCTGTTCAGGTGGGCTCTCATTATCACTTCTTTGAAGTCAATCGATGTTTGGCTTTTCCAAGGGGTCAAGCCTTTGGCATGAGGTTGAACATTCCATCCGGGACTGCAGTGAGATTTGAACCTGGAGAAGAGAAAGAAGTTGAGTTGGTGGCTATTGGCGGCAACGCCATCATTCATGGTTTGAATGCTCTGACCAGCGGCAGCGTTAAGGATGCGGATGTTTTGCAAAAATCTCTATTAAAAGCAAAAAATCTAGGCTTTAAAGGAGTTGAAGATTAAGTGAGCTATAAAATGCCGGGCAAGGATTATGCAGGCATGTATGGTCCAACAAAGGGAGATCGGATCAGACTTGCTGATACGGATTTGATCATAGAGATTGAAGATGATTTTACAGTCTACGGAGATGAATGTAAGTTTGGTGGCGGTAAATCAATCCGGGACGGCATGGGTCAATCGCCGTCAGCCACAAGGCAGGACGGTGTTTTGGACCTGGTTATCACCAATGCCATAGTAGTTGATTACTGGGGGATTGTGAAAGGTGATATCGGCATCAGGGATGGCAAAATTGTTGGAATCGGCAAGGCTGGAAATCCTGATGTAATGGATGGTGTAGCACCGGATTTAGTCATCGGCGCCGCAACAGAGGTGATTGCCGGTGAAGGGCTCATAGCTACGCCAGGCGGCATGGACGCTCATATTCATTTCATTTGCCCCCAGCAGATAGAAACGGCATTGTACACCGGCATTACAACAATGCTAGGTGGAGGAACGGGACCGGCTGATGGTACTAATGCCACCACTTGCACGCCCGGCAGTTTTCATATCCATAGAATGCTGGAAGCTGCTGAAAGCTTTCCCATGAATCTTGGTTTTTATGGCAAGGGCAATGCATCCTTTGCAGGTCCGCTGGTTGAGCAAGTTGAAGCGGGAGCGATGGGACTAAAATTACATGAAGACTGGGGAACAACACCGAAAGCTATAGATACATGCTTGCAGGTAGCAGATATGTATGATGTACAAGTTGCTATCCATACTGATACGTTAAACGAAGCAGGTTTTGTTGAAGATACCATGCAGGCAATTAATGGAAGAGTAATTCATACCTTTCATACAGAAGGAGCCGGCGGCGGCCATGCGCCTGATATCATAAAGATCGCTGCGCTGCAAAATGTGCTGCCGTCTTCCACAAACCCTACTATGCCTTTTACGGTTAACACCATAGACGAACATTTAGATATGCTTATGGTATGTCACCACCTGGACAGCAAGGTGCCGGAGGATGTCGCCTTTGCCGACTCAAGAATACGGCCGGAAACCATTGCTGCAGAAGATATTCTGCATGATTTGGGCGTATTTAGCATGATGGCTTCTGATTCCCAGGCCATGGGCAGAGTCGGAGAAGTTATTATCAGAACCTGGCAGACTGCTGACAAAATGAAAAAACAAAGAGGTCCATTACCGGAAGATAGTGACCGGAATGATAATTTTCGTGTAAAGAGATACGTAGCCAAATATACGATTAATCCCGCACTAACACACGGTATGGCTAATTATGTTGGTTCTTTGGAAAAAGGTAAGCTTGCTGATGTTGTTTTATGGAAACCGGCTATGTTTGGAGTTAAGCCGGAGATGATTATTAAGGGAGGATTTATTGTCGCCAGTAAAATGGGAGATGCTAATGCATCAATACCTACACCGCAACCGGTGATTTATAGAAACATGTTTGGCTCTTTTGGCCGGGCAAAATACAGCACATGTCTGACTTTTGTGTCCAAGGCGGCACTGGAATCGGGAGCTCTTGAAAAATTAAAGCTTCAGAAGCAAGTTGTGCCTGTTATTGGCTGCAGAAATGTATCTA
>CBEULQ010000802.1:0-1921 GCA_965543975.1 uncultured Desulfocucumis sp.
CCTGCTATCTCCAACATATTTTATTTTATTTTTAATTAAAATGCATTATTTTCTCCCCAAACGGACTAATCATAGAGTTTAAAGGAAATATATAATGCTTAAACGCTGCTTGTTATTAAAAACAGGTTAGACTTTGTTTAATTTATCTCTAACTTTGGGGGACATTCCTTCGCCATTTTTATTATACAAAGAAGGATTTTAAACAACCCAAGAAGGTACGTCCCCTGACCACTATTTCGTCAATATAGAGGCGAAACAATCCGGCGGTGGTTCTTTGAGCCAGCGGCAGCAAAACTGATGCGGCTTCATTATATTTATTCGTATCAGACTTGGCAACGCAATCATATAACCCATAAGAAATGAAAGAATTGTGTCTTAATATTTCCTCTATGTTATTAAAACAGTATATCCCGTTCCTGTTTGTTTTGAATTTTAAATAATTTTTTGCCGCCCATTTTTCGAATTTCTGATGCCCGTTAAAAGCAATACACCTGGCATGATGAGGAACGCAAAGATCCTGCACCAGGTGGGCGGCGGCACCAAGAAAAAACAATGACTTATTCAGCTTTTTTTTGTTCAAAAATTTCAGGGACAGATTGAAATAGTGCCTGCATTCACCAAGAGCGCTGGGCCAGGGGTTGAGCCCCTCTTCGGTGTATGGGTTGTAATAGTGAGCAAAGCATTTCCACCCTTTGTCGGCCCAGTCGGTTCCCCGGTTGATATTACCTGCGTTACTGCGCAGCAATAATACTGCCGCTCCGCAATGGTCGTATTCAATTATGGATATGGCCTGTGTATTTATAAAACTATGGGTTTTACTTCCGCGATCAATAAGTTTCTGAATGGGCGTCGCAGCAGATAAAATAATCTTTGCCGCTTCCCAGGAACTGCTATTAACCCTCAAAAGAGTGGGCCCCCTCTAATACCGGTTATTCATCATCTCCCAGCTTTAAAACTAACTATGCCCCTTAAAGCCCCCGCTTCTAAGTGTGGAGGAGATTCATTACTAGGATACCCTAATTATGTAAAATAATTAGTAATCCTTTGGTAATTAAAAAAAGTCCCTACAGACTTATTCGCAAGACTGCCGTTATTATTTCGAGGTTTTGGAGATCATTTTCGTTCATTGAAATACTGGCGGCGATAATAAGTTTCCGTTAAACCGGGTAACGAATTGGGCAGTACTTTGCTGATCTGACAATTAATCTCAAGTGCTAAAATTAATGATAGTGTAATAAGTTATTAAATTTCTGTTAATGATAGTTTTATTAATTTTTAGAAAAGGAGGACCGATCAATGAAATTGCTTCGCAACGTGGGGTTTGGTGAGATATCTCCATCCGGTGTAATGGTCATCGGAGTAATTCTCGCAGTGGCTGGATTACCTGTGGTAAAAAAAGCGGTCAGGGGTATTGCTGTATCCACCGTAGGTGCTGTAATGGCCGCCCAGGACTTCATAAAAAATACCGGAGACAATATCAACAGGGAATGGCAGAGTGTTCTGGATGAAGCCAGGCTGCAAAAAAGAGGGGATGGAAAAGCTGTCAAAGAACATCTTTTTGATGCCGGTATAGGCCTTGCAGAAGCTAGCCTGGCGATGGCAGACAGGGCCAAAGATAAAATAAGCAGCATCAAAGAAAACATCTCACAGGCCAGGGATAATTTATTGGAAGCCGGAAATGACGTTGGAGAAGCTACTGGAATAGCCGCTGACGAAGTTGATACCATGGATAATACAGATAAAACCGATAATGAATTATAGCAAACAGGGGTGAAACAAGTTTCCCCTCTGAGGCCCAGCCAATTTGTTAATTGCTAATTAACTTAATGAAAAAATAATGGATTAGAGTCATAAAGAGGTATTTATGGCTATGATTACCACATAATCAAATAGGGGATAGGCATTTTTCATAAAAATGCCT
>CBEULQ010000803.1:0-1912 GCA_965543975.1 uncultured Desulfocucumis sp.
AATGGCAAAAAATAAATCTAAGAAAAATACTGCTCTCCCAAAAGCGGATGTCGAATTTGCGGAAGAAAGAGGAAATGGATTTGAAAAGGTAGCTTTAAAAGCACAAAAAAAGTATAATAAATGATTTACCTAAGACTTCGTCCTAAAAGTTAGCGATGAATGATTAAAAGTTGATTATCAGAATACAGCAAAAGAAAAAAGAACTGCAGAGAAATCTACAGTTCTTTTTGGTATTTTCTTACCGGTAATTTAACTTTAGGAAAAATGAAGCCTATGACAGCGCCGATGAATGCGGGAAGAATCCAGCCAAGACCAATTTCGTATAGAGGAAGGATATCCATGTATATGGATTTTACCGAATCGAATAACGAAACACTCATGGACGGTACATTAGCCACTAATGTGCTATATCCATCGAAAAAACTCACAAAGAACGTCATCGCCATGGAAGCAGCATAAACGCTATGTTTATTGCCAAACAGCGGCGATAATAACGTCAATAGAATAAGAATGACTGCTAAAGGATACAGGAACATTAAAACTGGTATTGCGAATTGAATGATATTGTTTAAACCGAAGTTTGCAATTGTAAAGGAAACCATGCATAGAATCAGCACAAAACTTCGATAGGTAACCTTAGGTAATAGATTATGGAAAAATTCGCTGCATGCTGTAATGAGGCCAATGCTTGTTTTTAAACAGGCTAGCACAATGATGATTGCCAGCAAGATGGCACCGAAAGATCCAAAATAGTGCTGAGCGACTGCAGCAAAAATCTGGCCGCCATTCTCGAATGTTCCTATTGATAAAACACTTGATGCCCCCATATACGTAATTAGTCCGTAAATCAGCATCATTAATGTCATTGCGAATATACCTGATTTCCATGTTGCTTTGGCGATATCCTTTGTGTTCGTGATGCCTAAACCCTTAATGGCATTGATGACAACAATTCCAAATGCGAGGGAAGCAAGGGCATCCATTGTATTATAGCCTTCTTTGAATCCTGTAATAAATGCCAAATTGGCATAAGCGCCGATCGGTTCCCCAAAATTCCCCATCGGCTTAATGATTGAGATTCCAATTAACACCGATAAAAAAAAGAGAAACGCTGGTGTTAAATATTTTCCAATGTAGTCCATCACTTTTGCCGGATGAAGTGAGAAAAAGTAAACGATGGCAAAGAAGGCGAAACTGAAGAGCCCGAGCCATATGCCAGCCTGTCCTGGGTTTATATAGGGCTCAAACCCAACAACAAAAGGGACAGTAGCTGTGCGCGGTATCGCAAAAAAGGGCCCAATCGTTAAGTAAAGAACCGCTGCAAAGCCCACACCAAATATAGGGTGTACTCTGCTGGCTAAATCGCGCAGGCCAGTACTTCCTGAAAGGCCAATCGCCAATATACCCAAAAATGGCAGGCCAATCGCTGTTACCAGGAAGCCGATTAAAGCAGGCCAGAAGTTTGTCCCTGCCAGCTGTCCTAGTTGGATAGGGAAGATCAAATTTCCCGCCCCAAAGTACATTCCGAATAGCATGGTTCCAATAAGTGCATAGGTTGAAAACGGTATTTTTTGCTGCATTAAAAATTCTCTCCTCTTCTAGATGTAAATAATTATGTCGTAGGCTCTTCTTCTTCAGTTGCGTTAGGAGAATGCTTTAATAACTTTAGTTGGACATTTTCTAACCATGTTAAAGATACTGCAGAGTAAAATAATGTTCAATATCTCACAAAAGGAATTAAAAACTTCTTCTGCCGCGACTATCCAAAGGAGAATAATACTCAATACTATATATACTTACTCTTCACAAGTCAATTTAATTTTTAGTATTTTTAGAATTGAAAGAAAGCAGTTTGTGCTTTTAAATGCATGGAAAGGCTAACTTTTTCACTATAAGCAGGGGGCGTGTTGAT
>CBEULQ010000804.1:0-1911 GCA_965543975.1 uncultured Desulfocucumis sp.
TTTAAAAAGTTATGCTTGTTTTGTATATGTTGAACAAAACGGGGTATCCTATAATTATTTTCATAAACCTTAACTTATTAAAACATGCTCCCCCTCCGGCTTTAATTGAGGCTATTTTTAAATACGTCCGTCATGCCGGCCAGATCTACCCTGGATCTGATAACGTCAATATCTGTAGTGTACAAATCCTTTTCCACCATACGCTGGAAGTAAACCGAACCGGAGAATGTATACTTCATGGACAGCCCTTGGCCGGTCTTTACCTGTTCATTGACATAGGCTATGGCGTCCCCTGTTGCCAGTTCCGTGGGAATTTCCAGCAGTTCCAGCCCCATGGCGTGCCTCACCGCATTATACCCGGCCAGAGTGCCGGTGATAATGGCCTCCGTATGCCCCACCAGCGGGCCTGCTTTCTCGCCTCCACAAAAAAGGTTGTCCACGCCCTCCACCTGCAAAGCGTTGTTCCTGGGGGAAAGAGCCAGATAGCGTATGGAGTTGGCCATGCCCCCGGAGTAGGGATCCTCATACCTGGCGTATTCGAAACCCGGAATCTGCCTCAACAAATCCAGAGGGTAATAAGGGGCCATCAATTTTGCGTGTCCGGTATCAAGCAGAATAACGTTTTCAGCAAAGTCAGCCAGGGCATACTGCTGACATGCCTTTTTAGCCAGTAACCCCTCGCCTTTCCTGAGATTTTCCGGAATAGGTATCACAACAACACCGGTTTCGTCCAGCTGTTCCGTAATTTCGCGGCTTAATGATTCTTTAAAGAGCTTGCAGGAGCCGCTCATGGCTCCTATGGAACCATCGCTCTTTTTGGCCATAAACTCTTTTACACCTGCTTTAGCAGCTATGCTCACCCTGCCTCCGAAAGTCGGGCAGCGTAAAACACACATGGCACATCCATTTCCATACTTTGTGCAGTTATTCATAGGTCCTGCGCTGCCGGTTGCTTCCACAAAAACGTCTCCGGCTATCACATTACCATTATCAAGCACAACCCCTTCGATACGCCCGCCATCCATTTTGATGTCCTTTACCCTGCTTTTGAGAAGGACATCCACGCCTTTACTTATAAGAAGACCTTTTATGGCAGGCTCGATTCTTGCTACATCATATAGGGTGGCATGCCTGTGTCCGGGAAAATGAACGCCCTTATGCCGCGCCACCCGGTCCACTACTTCAAATATGTCCCCGGCACCCATGCAAATGGATTCTTCGGTAGCGGTATACCTCCCGTTGTTCCGCATTATCCCGCCCACAAGGCCGGTCCCCAGCAGCATGTCAGTTCTTTCCAGGAGAGTTGCCTTCGCCCCCGCCCGGGCTGCCGACAAAGCTGCGCTGACACCTGCCCAGCCGCCTCCGACCACCACCACGTATACCATATGACTTAAACCTCCTTAAAATGTCAGGGGACAAACCTCTATGAGAGCCTGACTTTGGGGTGAGGAATGTCCACAATTTATGTCAGGGGACACACCTTCTTAGGCCATCTGAAATCCTTACATATCTAACTCTTATCACGAAGGAATGTCCCCAACTTATGCTATTTCATTCAAGTGATTATTCTCATTGCCCGCTTATAATACTTCGGCATATTTGCAGAGTATAACTTCGGATGATTTGAAGGTTAGTTTCATCGAAACCGGCGACTCTCGCCCGGCAGTTCATCGTTATATATAAATTCGTCGCCCGCAACCAAAACCCCGCCGGTAATTATTTCCATAAAACCCAAGTAGGTTATACGATTAACACTGTTTCCCGGACCTGATCCTTCTTTGCCTCTGAATATTTCAGTAATTTTGCTAATAATATAGTAATCTTAAACTAAGAAACCTGTATATTTATGAATTGGTTCTCACAAAATTACACTGTCAGCCTTGTCATTATATGAAAAATATTTCATGATAT
>CBEULQ010000805.1:0-1906 GCA_965543975.1 uncultured Desulfocucumis sp.
AGATCGCGGAAATGCTGGATTTTTCACAATTTAAAATGCTTCTCGATGCCGGGGGCGGTACAGGGGGGGTATCAATTGCCATTTGCCATAAATACCCTCAAATCAAAGCAACTGTTGCGGATTTACCGAAGGTGGCGCAATTGACCGTACATTTCATAGCGGAAGCCGGTATGTCCGACAGAATCAGTGTAGCGGCAACCGATCTTTGTTTGAATCCACCCGATGGGAAATATGATGTAGCAGTTCTTCGGGCTGTCATCCAAACGCTTTCGAAGGAACAGGCGCAGATGTCTTTAAAGTGTATCTGTAAGTCCATGGTGTCAGGAGGCCGGATTTTTATCTTCGGAAGTATTTTGGAAAATTCATGCCTGGCACCTCCGTCATCATTGGCGTTTGGTCTGGGTTCCTTGAATTATTACGATTATGGAAAAGCCTATACGGAAAAAGAATATCGGGAAATGCTTACCAATGCAGGATTTACGGATATTTGCGTAGAACACGACGCGCTTGTTGACGGCATGGGAATCATTAGCGCAATTAAGCAATGAAACATCGCCACATGCTGTTTGTTTCTTCTGCTGCTAATTGAGTATTCTCGGTTTTTAAGTTACTTATAATAAGGTTTTATGTGATAATTAGCAAGGCAGGTTTTAAAAAAAAGCCTGTCTTTGCTTTTTATCCGATAGCTAACCGCCGCTAATACTCCCGCTTCGTATAAGGAAAGGGGACACACCTGCTGAAGCTTGGGTATTTCTCTGAGGACAGGAATGTCCCCAACTTATGGAGATAAGCGGCGCTAAGCTCCTGGATAACATCTTCTAAGATTCAGATGGGGTTAAAACCCCACCTGAATCAAGAATTTGTTTATTATAAAGTTGTTGCACTTTCATCTGGTGATAAACCACAAGGGTAATAGCACGTCAGGTTGATAAAAACATTCACAAACACTTGTTCTGGTGATATAATTGTGTTATATGTATGTAAAACAAACACTGTGTTTACGGCTCAATTACCACACAGTGTTTCGTAGCCTACTGATGATATGAGAAACTTCTGTGGAGAAGCCTCCGGTTTTGCCCCGGAGGTGGAATATTTATAAATGGGGGTAATGGCGTTGCAGGGTGTTCCCTGGACCAGCCCGGTTAAATATATAAAGAATGTAGGCCCCAAGCGGGCGGCCTTGCTGGGCCGTCTTGATATCCGCAGCGTGGGAGACTTGTTGTACCATTTTCCCAGGGATTATGAGGACAGGACCGAACTTAAGCCGGCCTACAACTATGCAGACGGCGAAAAGGCATGTATTCGCGGCAAGATTGTTGGTATGGAGGAGTTAAAGCCGAGAAAGGGACTGACCATTACAAAACTTCTGGTGCACGACGGTTATGGAGTTTTTTACGCAGTATGGTATAACCAGCCGTATATAAAGAAGCAGTTGAAAGAGGGAATGCAGCTTTATCTTTCCGGGAAAATCAGCAGATACTTCGGTCAGGTCCAGCTTCAGGTAGCAGATTACGAGCCGGACGACGGCTCGGAAGCGCTGCATTCCGGCAGGCTGGTGCCCATGTACCCCTTGACGGAAGCATTAAGCCAGAGGATTTTGCGGGTTGCGGTAAAATCCGCCCTTCAGGAGTGGTCGGAAAGGTTGGGCGAATTTTTGCCGGCGGGGCTGCTGTCCAGATACAAACTACCCATACTGGCCACCGCGCTGGAGTGGGTTCACTTTCCCCGGACACCGGAAGAATACCGCATGGCCAGGAGAAGATTTGTATTTGAGGAGCTGTATTTGCATCAGATAATATTGGGCCTTCGCCGTAAAAGAATGATTGCGGGGACAAAAAGGCACAGTTACGGCGGAACACAGCGTCTGGAGGATAAATTTATAGCATCCCTGCCATTCCAGCTAACC
>CBEULQ010000806.1:0-1906 GCA_965543975.1 uncultured Desulfocucumis sp.
ACAGGCTGTTAGCGAGATAAAAAAGGCTGCTCATTATAGCGACCCCTTTTACCGAATAGCACTTTCTCTAAACAAACCAAACTATTGCTTGTTAGCCTCTTCAATTTTTTTTCTTTCCTCTTCCACCAGCTTACGGCGGAGCAGTTTACCCACTGCCGTTTTGGGAAGTTCCACTCTAAACTCAACCATTTCGGGAACTTTATACGGAGCCAGTCTTTCTTTACAGTAGTTGATCATTTCTTCCTCGGTTGCATTTTCCCCTTCCTTTAAAACCACAAAGGCCTTGACCGTTTCTCCCCGGTAGGGATGAGGAATACCGGCCACTAGGGCTTCCTGGACTTTAGGGTTTTCAAATAATACCTCTTCCAATTCACGGGGATAAATATTGTAGCCGCCGGCGATTATCATATCCTTTTTCCGGTCTATTATATAAAAATATCCTTCCTCGTCCATTTTGGCCATATCACCCGTATAAAGCCAACCATCCCTGATGGTCATTTCTGTTTCTTCCGGCCTGTTCCAGTACCCCTTCATAACCTGGGGACCCTTTATGACCAACTCGCCCACCTCGCCAACGGGCAACACTTTGGTTCCTGTTGCAATATCCACCACTGCGGCATCGGTGGCCGGATATGGTATCCCGATGCTCCCGCCCTTGATTGCTCCAAAATCGGGATTGCAATGGGTTACCGGAGAAGCTTCTGAAAGCCCGTAGCCTTCAACCAGAACAGATGCCGTGCCTGCCAGTTTAGCCGACATTTTCTCAAATACTTCAACCGGCAGGGGCCCGGCACCTGAACTATAGATTAAAACATTGGCAAAGTCCTTATAATCCTTAAATGCCGGGTCGTTTAACAAAGCAACCAACATGGTCGGAACCGCAGGGAAAAATGTTGGTTTTAACTCACTTAT
Source organism: uncultured Desulfocucumis sp. (assembly GCA_965543975.1). Lineage (GTDB taxonomy): Bacteria > Bacillota > Desulfotomaculia > Desulfotomaculales > Desulfocucumaceae > Desulfocucumis. The sequence goes on from CBEULQ010000806.1 coordinate 913, forward strand.
TACCTTGGCCACCTCAGCCGGCACAAACCTGGGCAGTAAAATCATGGTGGTTCCCTCCGCCATAGCAATGTTCATACAGCAGGTCATGCCATAGACGTGGAAAAAAGGCAATATGCTTAGAATGAGTCGCTTTTTATCATCACCTGAAAAAGAATTGGCTACCTGGGTGGAGTTTGCGTAAAGGTTCATATGAGTAAGCATAGCGGCTTTGGGCACACCGGTGGTTCCCCCCGTATATTGCAGAACAGCCAGATCCTCCATGGGATCAACCTCTATAACGGGTACTGAAGCACGGTCCGCTGAGTAAAGGTCAGGGAACCATACTGTATCGTCCGGCAGGGAATCAGGTTTACCGGTAAAACCGGTAATGAAAACCTTTTCCAGGGAAGTGTTTTCCCTCACATTTTTTACCCGGGGATAGAGGTCCATAAGTGTAACAATCATCCTGGACCCGGAATCGTTAACTTGGTGCAGAATCTCTCTTTCCACATACATGGGATTGGTGTTAACCACGATACCGCCCAAACTAAGAATTGCATAGTAGGATATGATAAAATCCGGACAGTTGGGAAGCATTACTGCTACCCTGTCCCCCTTGCGCAAACCCATCTCATAAAGGGCTGAAGCAACTCTTTTTACACAGGCTGCTAACTGTGCGTACGACATTTTGTGACCATAAAAAATGCACGCCGTCTTGTCAGGATACTTTTCAGCCGAGTTAAACAAGAGACTATGCAGGGGCTTGGGTTTAATGCTGATGTCCCACTTAGCTCCCCCTCCCTCATAAACTCTTAAATACGGCCTAATTATTTCCATTAATTACACCCCCACCATTTTCCTTATAGTTTTCATAAATTTTTGATTATTGCAAATATTGTACCGATATAGGACAAGGTTGACATTAGATTCAAATATCTGTAATCTAATGTGAAAATGTACTAAATCTTAAAAGAAGCACAAAACGTAAAAAAATAACTTCATTTAATAAACAGTC
>CBEULQ010000807.1:0-1905 GCA_965543975.1 uncultured Desulfocucumis sp.
TAACGAATAAAAAGGCGTAGAGGTTTATCATAAAAAACAAAGTGAGGAGGACGTGCAAAACTATATAAGAATTGCTGAAAGCCTAAACCTGGCCGTAACCGGCGGGTCTGACTGCCACGGCGGTAACACAGGTGAAGTTTTAATGGGGAGAATTAAACTGCCTTATATTTATGTGGAAAAACTTAAAGATCTGCATCATATGTAGTTCTTTTGACGCATCCTGCATTTATCTAAGTGTATAGCTTACAGGAATAAGGGGGAATGGAAAAAAATGACTTTTGCGGTGATTATGGCCGGCGGACGAGGGGAGAGGTTTTGGCCCCGCAGCCGGATGGCGGCGCCCAAGCAATTTTTAAATCTCATCGGTGACAAGACTATGCTTCAGCTCACTGTGGAGCGGGTGAAGGATTTGGTCGGAATATCCGGCACCTACATAGTGACGGGTTCGGATTTTAAAGATATCATCATGGAGCAGGTGCCGTATCTGCCGGAGGAAAACATTCTTATCGAGCCCTTCGGGCGGGATACCGCGGCCGCCATCGGGCTGGCCGCTCTGATCTTGGAGCGTAAAGACCCCCGGGAGGTAATGATTGTGCTGCCGGCGGACCATTACATCAGCGATATCTCCCAATTCCATGAAGTGATGAAAAAAGCGGTGGGGGCGGCCTGCCGGGGAAAGGAGATTGTTACCATCGGCATTACCCCCCACAGGCCGGAGACAGGATACGGCTACATTTGTCAGGGTGAAATGAAGGATAACTTTGCTGGAGTGACCGCCTACCGGGTTTTTGAGTTTGTAGAGAAGCCCGACTACGCAAAAGCTGTCAGGTTGCTCGCTTGCGGAAATTACCTGTGGAACAGCGGCATGTTTATTTGGAGGGTGGATTTGATTCGTCAATTGATTGAAAAATACACTCCGCTGCTTGCCCAGGGCTTAAATAGGATTGGACAGGCCATGGGGACGGAACAATACCCAGTCGTTTTGGAAGAAGTCTACTCGCAACTGCCCAAGATTTCGGTGGACTACGGCATTTTGGAAAAGGCGGACAATGTTCTGGTGATGCAGGGGGATTTCGGCTGGGATGATATCGGCTCCTGGACGGCGCTGGAGCGTTACACTGATAAGGATTCTCGGGGGAATATCATTGAGGGCCGGGGCGTGCTGCTGGATACCACTGATACCTTCATTTATTCCCCTGACAAGACTGTTGGTGTTATAGGGGTAGAGGGTTTAATCGTGGTAAACCACCGCGACAGCATGTTGGTCTGCCGCAAGGACCGGGCCCAGGAGATAAAAAAGGTGGTGCAGGCCTTAAAGGACAAAGGCCTGTATGAAGTGCTGTAAGGCTTTGAAAAGAGGTGTGTACCCTTTCCTATTACGCTTAAAGGAGGAATTTCAAAATGCTGCTAACTATTAATGAACATATTTTTCGCCAGTATGACATCCGGGGTGTAGCCGAACGGGATCTTACAGATGAGGTTGCAGCACTTCTGGGTAAAGCCTTTGGAACTGTAGCTTTAAAAAAGGGCTCATGTAAAGTGCTGGTGGGGAGGGACAACCGCCTCAGTTCCGAACGTCTGAGCGATGCCCTGGTAAAGGGGCTGATGTACGTTGGCTGCGACGTGATAGATATAGGTCTGGTGGTCACGCCGGTGCTTTATTACGCCAGAATCCACTTTTGTATCGATGCTGCGGTAATGATTACAGGCAGCCACAATCCACCGGATGAAAACGGATTCAAGATAGCCCTGCGCGATGGTACTATCTACGGAGATGATATTCAGAAGCTCAAGGAATTGATGCTGGACGGGGAGTTTCCGGCTGCTTCCGGAAGCTATGAAAAGGTAGACGCCATCGCCCCATACCTGAAAATGCTGATGGAAAAAATACAGCCTGGTCCACGA
>CBEULQ010000808.1:0-1903 GCA_965543975.1 uncultured Desulfocucumis sp.
ATAAAGCAATTGGAAACTTTTCTTCTCATCGCCCAGCTTAAAAATTTCACCAAGGCGGCCTCCCAAATGGATATGAGCCAGCCTGCGGTAAGCTTCCAGATAAAATCCCTGGAAGAAGACCTGAACATAACATTGTTTGAACGCAACGACAAAAAGGTCTACCTGACCGAGGCGGGAAGGCTTTTATATCCCATAGCCATGCAGATGGTCCGCCAGTACAATAAAATAAAGGCCGGATTGGACGATCTGAGGGAGGTTAAAGCCGGTCACCTCATGCTGGGAGCCACCCCGGTGTCGGGGGAGTGGCTGCTGCCCATGATAATCGGAGGCTTCCGGGAACAATACCCTGCCGTGACGGTAAGTTTACAAATAGGCCCCAGCAGCAGGCTCACCCAGTGGCTGAAGAACAGGGAAGTGGACATGGCTATTCTTGGGGTGCCTGTGAAAACTGAAAACGTGGAGTGTCAGCCCTGGCTCCGGGACCATATGGTTATGGTAACTCCATCATGGCACCCGCTGGCGGGAAGGGAGGTTTCTTTGACCGACCTTACAAATGAAACCGCAGTGGTGCGGGAGGCCGGCTCCGGCAGCAGGCAGGCACTGGAAAGGGAATTTTCCAAGCACAACATTACCCTGGATCAGTTTGCCAATGTAATGGAGCTTGGCAGCGTCCAGGCGGTGATCAATGCCGTCCGTATGGGGCTGGGCATAGGGGCGGTATCCCGGCTGGCTGCCTGGGAGTTGATCGACAGGGGCGCCCTGGGGGAAATAAAGGTGCCGGACCTTGATCTGAGCCATGACATGTACCTTGCCTGGAACCACCAGGGCAGCGAGGGGCTTGCCACCCGTGCCTTCCGCAGTTTTATTACAGATGAGGAAATAACCGGACGCCTGATCAGCGGGCAGTCAAATAATAAGTAGACCAAACAAATGGATTAAATGAAACCCCGGTTCTGTGAAGTTGTACGGAACCGGGTATTTGTATTAATTAGGGGGCATTCCTCACCCTAAAGCCAGGCTCTCAATAGAGATGTGTCCCCTTATATTTGTTCTTGACAGTTAGTAATAAACACATACAATGGATATAGGGGACCATTAATATCCACAATGCAAAAAGCATACTTTTACGATGCAATTCCCGGACAATCTTTTTAATATAATATTACTAAATATTTTTCCAACGGGGTGTTTAACATGAACGGAGCCGTAAAGGAAAAAGAAGCTCGTCAGGACGGTGGCAAAGAAAAAATAGCAGCTTACCTCTGCAAAATGAAAGGCGGTAAGTGCTGTTCCAAACCTGAGTTGTCCCTTTCCGGTGTATTGTTGACCGCCGCAGGCAGCTTCGCCGGCATTGGGCTGGTGGCGTTGCTGTCACATCTGTACAAAGTGCCGTTGCTGGTGCCTTCCCTGGGAGCCACCGCAGCGCTTCTTTACGCCGCCTGCCACGTACCCATGGCCCAGCCCAGAAACGTTTTCGGAGGCCATGTAATATCAGCCATAGCGGGGGTTTCTGCTTATACGCTTTTTGGTGGCGGCTGGTGGGTAATTGCCCTGGGGGTGACCCTGGCCATAATAGCCATGACTGTAACCCACACCCTGCATCCCCCGGGGGGGGCAACGGCGTTTGTCGCGGTATACAACGGCCAGGGCTTCGGATTTATTTTTGCTCCGGTGGCACTGGGAGTGGTGTGTTTAATCGTCATAGCTCTGCTGGTTAATAATCTATCCAGCAGCAGAAAGTATCCGGAATATTGGTATTAACGGCGGATAAAAGGTAAATATATAAAACGTATTGAATTTTTTTCATTAAAGGATGCGGTGCCGTATGATTAATATTAAAGACAATATATTCTGGGTAGGGGTAAGGGATTGGGAAATAAAGAGGTTTCATGGCGAGGAGTAT
>CBEULQ010000809.1:0-1892 GCA_965543975.1 uncultured Desulfocucumis sp.
ATTAGAACACTTTGACACAGGTTTTTTCGAACTCCCGTAGAATATATTGCAAAGGAATAATTTTCCGGTTGTCCTTTAGGTTATAATAATATATAAGCGCTATTAAAGGAGGCGAACACTCCCGGTTAAAAACCGGGAAAATGATGCAGAGTACCCTGGAAAAAATTCTTCCCTATGTTCAAAAGCCTGCCCGTTATACGGGCGGGGAATGGAATGCCGTTATTAAGGAATGGCATGACGTAGATGTAAAAATAGCCTTTGCATTCCCCGACGTTTACGAGGTTGGCATGTCCCATCTGGGGTTACAGATATTGTACCACGTAGTGAACACCCGCAGGGACGCGTTGATGGAACGGGTTTTTGCGCCCTGGGTTGATATGGAGGAGTTGCTTAAGAAACAAGGCATCCCCCTTTTCAGCCTGGAATCCCGCCGGCCTCTTGGGGATTTCGATATTGTTGCCTTTACTTTGCAATATGAGATGACCTTTACAAATCTTTTAAATATGCTGGATCTGGCCGGGTTGCCCGTAAAGTCCGCCGAACGGAACGAGAGCCATCCGCTGGTTATAGCTGGCGGTCCCTGCGCTTTTAACCCTGAACCCCTGGCTGATTTTGTGGATGCCTTTATTATAGGTGAAGGCGAAGAAGTAATCGGTGAAATAATTGATTTGTATAAAGCCGTCAAGGGCAAAAATCGCTTGGAATTGCTAAGGGACCTGGCAGGTATAAGGGGAGTTTATGTGCCCTCCTTTTACCATATACAATATTCTGCCAATGGTTCTGTATCTTCCCTGTCCGTGGAGTCCGGCGCCCCTGAAAAGGTGGTAAAAAGGGTATTGTCCGATTTTGACCGGGCCCCTTTCCCGCAAAAACCGGTGGTGCCTTATATGGGCGTGGTTCACGAACGGATAATGTTGGAGGTATTAAGGGGATGCACCCGGGGCTGCCGTTTTTGCCAGGCCGGGGTGATATACCGCCCGGTAAGGGAAAAGACCCCGGACACTCTTGTCCGTCAGGCGGAGGATCTGGTTCGCAGCACCGGTTACGATGAAATATCCCTTACTTCATTAAGTACCGCCGATTACACCCGGATAAATCCCCTGGTCACGGAACTGCTGAACCGCCTGGAACATAAAGGGGTTGGCATCTCATTGCCCTCCCTCAGGGTGGACGCTTTCTCCGTTGATCTGGCCAAGGAGGTTCAGAGGGTCAGGCGCTCAAGCCTTACTTTCGCTCCTGAAGCAGGTACCCAGCGAATGAGGGATGTCATCAACAAGGGCGTAACCGAGGAAAATTTACTGGATGCCGTAACAGCGTCATTTAAAGCCGGCTGGCATGCGGTAAAGCTGTATTTTATGATTGGTCTGCCCTGCGAAAGGGATGAAGACCTGGATGGTATTGCCCAATTGGCCTTAAAGGTATTGCAGGCAGGTTTAAAATGCAACGTATCCAAGGGCAGGCTAAAAGTTACGGTCAGTACCTCTTCATATGTTCCCAAAGCCCATACCGCTTTTCAGTGGGAACCCCAGGACAGTCTGGGAGAACTGAAAAGGAAGCAGTCATATCTCAAAGAGAAGCTGAAAAAGGAACGTAAAATATCATTCAACTGGCATGACCCGGAAACCAGTTTTATAGAAGCTGTGCTGGCCCGGGGGGACCGCAGGCTGGCTCCGGTGGTGGAACGGGCCTGGAGGCTGGGGGCCAGATTTGACGGCTGGTCGGAATTGTTTAAATACGACCTATGGCATCAAGCCTTCCGGGAAAATGGGATGGACCCCGGTGAATACGCGTACAGGCGCTTAACTTATGATGAAATTTTGCCCTGGGACCATATAGATACCGGGGTGGATAAAAATTATCTAATCCGGGAGCACAGGAGGGCCATGCAGGGT
>CBEULQ010000810.1:0-1889 GCA_965543975.1 uncultured Desulfocucumis sp.
GGAAACGTCGGTTCTGTCCTTTGATTTCTGGCGCGCATCCCTGGTCCTGGTAATAGAAGGCAAACCTCCTGTCTGGTGGCATGCCGAAAATCATCTTGTTCCCAGGGATGGACCGCAAAAAGGCTGCTGGGTCACCCTGTACGATAATTTAAGCCGGGGTGACATGAAATCTAATAAATTATTAAAGCCGATGCACCCGGTTGCATATACTACCCTTCCGGTGGTTTTACAGGCCGGTGATCCGTTGGGAACAATGGAATTGGGTATTTTCGGCACTGACCCGAAAACCGCCGAATACATGTTAAACAAAGCAGTATCACTGGGGCGGCATATGGCTGATATTATCCAGGAATCTCTTTTTGAAAAGCAAAAAGACCGCTATTTTAGAAAATTGGCGGTCTGGCTGGAAATGATCAGCACAATCAGCTCGACACTTGACATACGGCAGGTTCTTCATGTGGTTACGCAATTAACCGCCGATCTGTTTTTTGCCCGTTGCTGTATATATATGCTTGACGAGAACACACAAACCATTATCCCCGCCGTGGCGGTGGGGAGTTATGATAATGAGCTGAAAGAGAAGTTCAAAGCCCTCAAGAATTGCCGCCCCTTCCCTGCACTTATCCAGGCAATGGAAACACAACGGCCGGTTATTATCAATCCGGATAATATCAATAACTTTTTTCCACCTAATATAATAAAAGACTTTAATTACAGCTTGATGGTAGTGGCACCCATTATCAAGCAAAATAAAATTCTTGGTTTTATGCAGGTGGACAGGCCAAATGGAATTATGGGATTTGACCCTGAAGCGGCTGAAATAATTTTTGCCATTGCCAGGACCACCGCCATAGCCCTTGAAAACGCAAAACTCATAGAGGAACTGGGACAAAAGGAAAAGTTGTTGCACCACCTGGTTAATAAAATAATCACCGCCCAGGAAGATGAACGTAAACGTTTGGCTTCGGACCTTCATGACGGTATCATTCAATCCCTTATTGCCATCTGGTACCGCCTGCAGCGCATTAGCCCGGACACAAACAAAGATCCGGGGCAATGGTACCTTGAAATATCTGATTTAACCAGGGTTTTGGGAGAACAAATCCAGGATATCCGGCGTATCCTTTACGATCTCAGACCCATTATTCTGGATAATTACGGCCTGATACCGGCAATTAATTCCCACGTTGAGAAAATCCGGGAGCAAAACGGGATACAAATCAACCTGTCCATTCAGGGCGAGAATTTAAGATTTACCCCTCAAATTGAAATTACCCTTTTTCGCATATTCCAGGAGGCAATGACCAACATTATAAAACATTCGGGCGCTACCATGGTAACTATTGAATTTGCCGCCGATGATCATAAAGTTCAGATGTCAATAAGGGATAACGGTACCGGACTTAAAGAAATAAACTTAAATCAGTCCCAAGGGGAAACATGTCTGGGACTGGTCAGTATTCAGGAAAGAGCCCTCCTGTTAAACGGAACATGCACAATCGACTCCTGGCCCTGTGAAGGCACCCTGATTAAGGTGTTTATACCTATAAAAAATTATGATCAGGTTTCTTAGAAAAACTAAAAAACATAAGGCATTTCATAAGCGTTTCTTCCGATTTATTATCATCCCGGCGGGAGGTAATAAACGATAAGGTACGGTGAGTAATTATCGTGCCTGCCAAAGCCTGGCAGAGTTTTGCGTGATGGATAGTCAATTCATCCATCGGCATCTGTTTTAGGACTGTCACTCTTATTTTTCCACTATCTCTGACTCTGCTGAAAAGAAGCTCGCGCAAAGGCGCAGGCCAGCGCGCGCGCTGGCGGAAGCAAAGTTTCTCTAGAGAAAAACCTATGATATCGACGTAATCTGCGTTTTTTCAGTGGAGCCA
>CBEULQ010000811.1:0-1884 GCA_965543975.1 uncultured Desulfocucumis sp.
ATTCCTATTAAAAACCAGCAAGGCATTGCTGTAATTTTCGGATATCCGTTAATCTCACACAGGAAGTCAATTAAGAGGAGATTAGCTAAAATAACTTACTACAGTAAGTAGTTGTTGCACATTTCAATGTTTATATACAACAAGGTGGTTAATTTCCCCTTGTCTCTTTGAAAATTGAATAATTATGGTATCTATGATAAAGTTAAGTTTAAATTTTTTTTATATTTTGCATATGTGAGGTAAATGAATATTAAATATCCGTATGGAAATAAGAGGAACCCGATATTATCTTTTCCTGATATAAGTCGCCACAATCTACGAGCTGACTGCGAAAACTGTTTCGGCTTATGCTGTGTTGCACTGTACTTTTCAGCTTCGGAAGGCTTCCCTGTCGACAAAGATGCCGGTAAACCTTGCCTCAACCTACAATCGGACTTTCGCTGTGGCGTTCACAAAAGCCTCAGGATGCAGGGGCTTAAAGGTTGCACTGCTTATGACTGCTTTGGTGCGGGGCAAAAGGTTGCCCAAGTTACCTATGGCGGACATGACTGGCGGCAAGTTCCAGAATCCGCGAAGCAAATGTATAAGGTTTTCCAGATAATGCGGCAAATCCATGAAATGCTCTGGTATCTGACAGAAGCACTTACGCTGCAAGCGGCCTGTCATATCCAAGGTGAGCTCAACTCCATGCTCAATGAGACGGAAGACATCACTCTCCTAAGTCCTGACTCTCTCATAGAACTGGATGTGGCAGCACACCGAGCAGATGTTAATAATCTGCTTCTACAGACCAGCGAACTGGTGCGAACCAAAGTCCGCCGTGGGCAGAAGACTTCTTCAGGGCGTCAAAAGACTATTGGCCGAGGATTAGACCTTATTGGCGCAGACCTCAGAAGAACCGATTTGAGAGGTGAAAATTTGAGAGGAGCCTACCTTATTGCGGCTGATCTCAGAGGAGTCGATTTGAGTGGGACTGATCTCATCGGGGCTGATTTGCGAGATGCTGACCTCAGAGGAGCCGACCTCACCGATAGTATCTTTCTCACCCAAGTCCAGATTAACACAGCGAAGGGCGATTCTGACACAAAGTTGCCGATGTCACTTACTCGACCAACGTACTGGTCAAAATAATTAAATCCCTAACAATAATAAAAAGTGTATTCTACAAGATAATCCGAATAGCAATGATTATTATATGGGAAGTTATTTCATCTTCAAACCTTTATCGTCCGTCGCGCTATTCGACCACTGCCCACGCAAAGTGAATATGCTCGCATGCATAATAGCCGTCCGTGCGTTCCTGGAAATAGAAGTTTTGGATATCGGATGGGCCCAAGTTCTCATGGAGGCGCAAGCCTAAGTGGGCCAGATCCGCAGCGATCGAGGATGGATCAAAGCCCGTAATCCAGGGGGCTCCCATCTGTCGCAACTTCTCCATCGCAATCTGCAGGCGGCGAGCTACTTTCCCGGGTATAAATGCATCAGTATCCAGATAATCGAAAATGATCATGCTGCCCGCAGGGGCAATATCGGCGACGGCACGCAACGTGGCGAATACCGCTTCGCGGGGTAAGGAAAAGGTGACGCCCAGCCAGCTAAAAAAGCTTAGTGTTTGTGAGGCATACGATGAGCGTGCGATTGCCGTTGCCAGATTCTCCTGTGTAAAATCTACCGGAACGAAATGCAGCTCCGCTGGTTGTTCCCAGCCTAATTCAGCGATGCGGTGACGCTTCAGGACTTGGGTGGCGGGATGATCAACCTCGAATACCTGAAGCTGCTCTAAAAGATCCGGACGACGAAAGGCAAATGTATCCATCCCTGCCCCAAGATTCACATACTGTTGTATTCCCTGCCTGACAGCCTTCTCAAGGCAGTCTTCCGCAT
>CBEULQ010000812.1:0-1882 GCA_965543975.1 uncultured Desulfocucumis sp.
AAATATGTCAACAAACTTTGGAAGGGAAGCTTTCCCCTGGGTACATTCACTGTTAATGTTATTGGAAGCTTCCTGCTGGGATTGGTTATACTCCATCCCGGCGTCAGCAGCGCCATCGGCAGTGATATGTGTCTTGGGATAGGGGTCGGCTTCCTGGGTTCCTTCACCACCTTTTCAACCTTTGAATACGAAACTATGAATTTGCTGGAAAAAGGAAAAATCGCCACTGCGGCGATTTACGTTCTGCTGAGCTTTTGCTCCGGTTTCGGTGCGGCGGGATTGGCCTCCCTGCTCTAATACTCGGCAAAATCAATCCCTTCTTCTCCCATCCTGTTTATGGCAGCCAGGGATTCTATGCGCACTCCCTCCCTGCGCAGGGACTCGCCTCCCCGCTGGAACACCTTCTCTATAACAATTCCCGCACCGGCCAGCCGGGCCCCGGACTGACGGACTATATCCACCATACCCCTTAGAGCCTCGCCGTGTGCCAGAAAATCGTCCACTATCAAAACGGTATCCATAGAACCGAGGTATTTGTCCGACACAAAAATACCCACCTTTTCATTCCGGGTGAATGAATATACATCCGCGCTGTAATACCCGGCATTCTGGGTTGCCGCCCTCTTTTTCTTAGCAAAAACCAGAGGGACCCTGAGTATGAGACCCGCCGCCATGGCCACGGCAATGCCCGAAGCTTCCACAGTAAGAATGCGGGTTATGCCGTCGCCGGCAAAGCGCCCCGCTATTTCCCTGCCCAGTTCCATAATAAACTCCGGGTCAACCTGATGGTTTAAAAAGGAGTCAACCTTCAGCACGCTGTCTCCTATAACCTTCCCCTCAGAAATTATTCTGTCTTTAAGCAGTTTCATTAATGATTCCTCCACTTGGTGTCATCTCTCGTCTCCTACCAAAATCCGGAGGCCGTTCAAAAACAAGCATGGCGCGAAAGGCGAAGACGGACAGCGCGGAGCGTACTGATAAGTACGTGAGCACTGTACGGCGAGCATACGTTGGGGACATTCCTTCGTGTAATTTATTATAAAGTTAGAATTAAGGCAACACAGAAGGTGTGTCCCCTGACCTTGAACGCCAGGCGAGAGTTTTAGGAGCGGCCTCCTAGCGCTCCTCCCGGTCATAGGGCAAACCTAAGGCCTTGGGCGCGCCGGCCCGCACGGACATATTCCTGCCCACCACAATAATTAAAACCACAATAGTAAAAATATAAGGCAGCATTTTCAGGAAAAAAGAAGGCACCATCACGCCCAGAGCCTGCAGGCGGAAGCCCAGTGCATCCACTCCCCCGAATATATATGATCCGGCCATGGCCCTTAAAGGGTTCCAAATGGCGAATATCACCAGGGCCACGGCAATCCATCCCCTGCCGGCAGTCATGTTTTCCAGCCAGCTGGGGGCGTAATATACTGAAAGGTACGCTCCCCCGACCCCCGCCAGCATGCCCCCGGCAATTACATACAGGTAGCGGTTTAAAAATACGTTCACACCCAGGGCATCTGCTGCGGCGGGATTTTCCCCCAGCGCCCGCAGGTTCAGGCCGGTCCTGGTTCTGTATATCCAGTACCATATGGCCGGTACCAGCAGATAGCTGATATAAACAAGGGGGTCATGATTGAACAACACCGGACCCAGCAGCGGAATATCGCCCAGGAACGAAAGTTTAACCGCCCGGAACGGCTCGGGTACGGGCATTCCGATAAATGGTTTGCCCAGAAAGCCGCTTAAACCTGTGCCGAATATGGTCAGGGCCAGACCGCTGACCACCTGGTTGGCTTTTAAGGTTATGGACAGGAAGGCATGTATGGCGGCCATAATTCCCCCGGCCAGCATGGACGCCAGCACCCCCAGCCAGGGGTTGGCAAAGGTT
>CBEULQ010000813.1:0-1881 GCA_965543975.1 uncultured Desulfocucumis sp.
CGGCATAAACCACGTTAGGCAGTTTTTGGGCCATTTCCACCACTTCGGGAACCTTGACCACGCTGCCGATGTTAATGCCGCAGTGGCAAACAAAAACACCGATACGGGGCTCTTGGCCGGAAATATCCCGCTCGGTCGGATATACCTTATCCTTGATCAATGTACCCCTGGACTCTGCCAGCAGGCTTCCGGACGCTCCTGCGGCGGCGCTGGCCTGCATTACGGTCTCGGGAATGTCTTTAGGCCCCCCAAAGGCGCCGGCGACATAGATGCCTGGTTTGTTGGTCTCCACTCCGGTCAGGGGCGCGGATGCGGCAAAACCGAACTTGTTGAGATCCACTCCCAGGCTGTTGCCCAGGTCAATTACAGATTTAGAGGGCTGCAGGCCGATGGAGAGCACCACCATGTCGAATTCCTCGGTATGAATGTTGCCTTCCTCGTCGGCATAACGGATAACCAGGTTTTTGTTATCATCCTGGGTCTCGCTGAGTTCAAATATCCTGGAGCGGACAAAATTAACACCGCTCTCTATCCTGGCCCGCTCGTAATATTTCTCAAAGCCCTTGCCGAAGGTACGCATATCCATAAAGAATATTGTTGTCTCCAGGGGGTCCTGGCTATGCTCCTTGGCAATAACGGCTTCCTTGATGGCATACATGCAGCACACGGAAGAACAGTAACCGTGTTCTTCCCTGACATTCCGGGAGCCTACGCACTGGATCCAGGCGATTTTCTTGGGCTCCTTGTGGTCGTAAGGCCGAATCAAATGGCCCTGGAAGGGGCCGGATGCGCTTAATACACGCTCAAATTCAAGGCTGGTCAGTACGTTGGGATACCTGCCGTAACCGTAGTAGCTTAATTTGCCCGCATCAAAAGCTTCGAAGCCGGGCACGAGGATAACGGAACCGATTTCCAGCTCGACGGTTTCATCCTGCATGTCGTGGTCAATTGCGCCGGCCTGACAGGCCTCCAGACATTTGCCGCAGGCCTTGGGCTTTTTGATTTTCAAACATTTGTCCTTGTCAATGGCATAGGCATTGGGATAGGCCTGGGCGTACATTTTGTATATGGCTTTGCGTTTGCCCAGTCTCTGGTTAAAAGAATCGTCCACTTTAACCGGACATTCTTCGGCGCAGGAACCGCAACCGGTACATTTGTCCGGATCCACCAAACGGGCCTTTATAAGGACAGTGGCCTTAAAATTACCCGGTTCTCCCTGCAGATCCAAAAGTTTTGCATTGGTCAGCGTCTGAATATTCAGGTGCCGACCGCAGTCAACCAGCTTGGGAGACAGAATGCACATGGAACAGTCATTGGTGGGGAAAGTTTTGTCCAGCATAGGCATGGTCCCGCCGATGGCCGGGGAACTTTCCACCAGATACACATAGTAGCCGGACTCGGCCAAGTCCAGCGAGGCCTGGATGCCGGCTATACCAGCGCCAACCACCATTACTGCCCCGACTTTCTTCGTACTCATTGGCATCACATCCGTCCTCTCTCTCTCGGAGCTCTCTCTCCGGATAAAATTGTGTGAAAAAGGGACTCGTTACCTTGAATTCACAGGTAACTGGCCTCTTTTTCACCACCTCATTCTCTACTTATATATGCGGATGCTGTTCCGATAAAAATCTGGCTGCTATTATTCTTTTTCAGGTAAAATCAGTGCCCTTTCCATAAGGGTGCACATGTGCATATTCTTTGATTTACCCTTGGTGTCGGGATACCACTTATTCAAATCATTAAACTGGTCAATGCAGTTATGGCAGGGAACAATTACTATTTCGGCTCCTGTGGCCATAACCTGATCCACTTTACGTTTGCCCTTGGCTTTACGCTTTTCGTTAAATTCCGGCATAGCCATACCGCCGCCGCCGGCGCCGC
>CBEULQ010000814.1:0-1881 GCA_965543975.1 uncultured Desulfocucumis sp.
ACATACACTGTAAGATAACAGTACACGTCTTCCACAAAAGGTTCAACCTATTTTCTATGGGCACCACTACGGGTTAGAATCCTATCTCCCCCGCCAGGTATGACAAGACCTCCGGGATGCATATTCCCGGAGGTCTTCTGGCTGTATAAAACCGTTTTAATTAACTATAACATATTAATATACCTTAACTACCAGAGCTGCACCGGTATCCCCGGCCGCGCATCCCGTGAACAGTCCATAACCACCGCCAAGGATAACCAACTCTTCAATCATTTCCATAATTCCCCTGCCGGCGGTAGGTCCTTGGGGATGTCCGTAAATAAGTGAAGAGCCGTAATTATTAAATTTCATGACATCAATGTTCATTTCGTTGGCAAGGTATAAATCGTTAGCCGCAAAGGGATTATGCGTCTTGATGGTCTTTACCTCTGTGATATCAATTCCGGCTTTTTCCAGAGCCATTCTTGCCGCAGGTACCACAGCCATGGCCATATGAGCCTTTTCGGCCCGGGCAAAACCGTAGGAAAGCACCTGTATTTCTACGCTGCTGTCAGCACTGATTTCACTCGCTTTTTCCCTGGAGCATACAACAATTCCACAGTTGCCATCAGCCGGGTGGGTTTGAGCGCCAAAAGAGTGTACTCCCCCCTCAATAACCGGCTTTAATTTGGCCAGCCCTTCCCTGGTTGTGGGAGGCACGCCTTCGTCTGCTTCAAGTAATGCGGTTTGCTTTTTGCTCTTTTTGTATTCCACCGGGAACATGTAACGCTTCTGGAACTCCCTTTCATTAGCCAGCGCCTCCTGGTACTGCTCGTAACGCCTCAAAGTCACCGCATCGCAGTCTTCTTTGGTAATCCCACCGGCCTTTTTAACCACGTTTTCCGCCGTCTGGATCATAGGAACTTTTCCATGGGGGTCGTAGTTGAAATTGTCCATCGCCCAGTTTTCCGAAATTACCTCCCCACCGGGTCCATTGGGGTTAGGCCAGATAGTGTGCGGGGCATTGGACATGCGGTCTGTCATAAGGCAAAATGCGTTTTCAAAAAGACCTGTTTCTAGGCCCGCCGCCGCCAGACCTACACAGGTCGTGGAGGTGGAGCAAGCCTGGGGGACATGCAAGCCGGGGATATCCGTAGCTCCGATGAGGGCAGCGGCCCAAGGGCCGGCATAAAAGGTGTGCAACTGCCCGACGGTTTTCCCTACAAAGAGATAGTCAAATATCTTCGCATCCAGACCTTTTGCTTCCAGCCAACTTTTGGCGGTCGCCGATCCTAACGCTATGGAATTTTCATTTTGCAGACTCCCCTGCCAGCGGGCAAAGGGGGAACTAAAGTAAGCACGGTAAGGAATATATGCTTTGGAATACATTTAAACCCTCCTAATTAATGTAGTATTTCATGACTTTGACGGATCTCTGCTCTTTTCCCCGGCTCTTATGCAATTACACTACGTACTTACCGGCTTCCGAAACAGCTGCGGCAATCTCCTGCCTTAACCCAACCGTGTTCCGGGGGGTATACCGGGATAACTTATAAATGTTATCCAGTAGATTTGCCAATTCCTCACCCTCAGCAAGGGCTACCATTGCCTCCTTGGCTAAATGCACAAAAAGATCCATGTTGGAATTGATGTATGCTTGGGCCATATTAAGCTTTAGCTTTGCCCTGGCCTCGCCTTCACTGGCGATCGCCTTCTGAGCCCGGAGCCAGGCGCTTTCCATGGCAAATATCTGAATGGCCGAATCAGCCAGCCTGCCAATGATTTCCTGATGCTTCGATATACCTTCTCCGTACTTTTTCATCCCGGCGTCAAGTGTCAACATGAATATTTCTTTAGCTGCTTGTACCAGCTCTTCTTCCCCTACCCTGACCGGAATGTCGG
>CBEULQ010000815.1:0-1881 GCA_965543975.1 uncultured Desulfocucumis sp.
CTGGAGTTCCGACGTGGGCACTTCCGATCCAGGACTTTCTTGCCGTGGTTCCGGAGGTGGGCAGCAGGAAAAGGGGTTCATTTGCTTCCATGAGCTCGTAGTCGGAACTCTGTCCTTCGCCCAGGGCAAGAAAGTCCTCCCATAATATATCCCGGCCTTCCTTCATGGCCGGCATTTTATCCTTGTTTGTCTGCAGTACCACCACTTTTTTAATCTGTTCGGGCGGGCACATGGCCAGGCCTTCGTCTACGATAGGCTTCAGTTCCACAGGTTTGCCCCTGCGGGAGCCCTCATCCTGAATCAGCATGTACTCGGCTCCGGAAATATTAATCCTGTCGGCAACGGCTCTGGAAGAGAAACCGGCAAAGATAACCACATGAATGGCGCCGATGCGGGCGCAGGCCAGCATGGCTGCCACGGATTCGATGCCGGTGGGCATGTATACGGAAATCCTGTCGCCTTTTTTTACGCCCAGGCCCCTCAGGGCGGCTGCATACTGTTTGACCAGAGTGAGCAGTTGAGCGTAGGTTATAACCCTGGTGGTGCCGTGTTCGCCGGACTCGGCTACGAACGCCGCCCTGCCGCCTCTGCCCCGCAGAACATTGTAGTCCACAGCGTTATAGCAGATATTTGTCAGGCCGCCGGAAAACCATTTGAAGTTGGGATATTCCCAGGTGAAAACCTTGTCCCATTTTTTAAACCAATGAATGTCGTGTACGGCCTTTTCCGCTGCCGCTCCCCAGAATCCTTCCGTATCTTCCGCCGCCCAATTTATGAAATTTTTAACGTGCGGCGGGATTAAGCCTGTCCCTTCCTTAACGCTACCCATAAACGAATACCCCTCCTTAAAGTTACACTACTCATATAATTAATTATATTTTGAAAATTGAGAAATCATAGATAATGGGGTTGATCGGTTGAAACAGAGTTTTAAAGTGTTAAATATTAGATTGAATGAACATCAGCAGAGAAAAGAATGGTAAATAAACTGTTGATTGTGGTTAAATGTTGGTACGGGTGTTAAATTGTACTGATTAATAGTCAATATAAACCATTGGCCGATATTGAGCCGCAAAATGGCATATATGTTGCATGAATTTAAACGGTGATAATAAGTATAAAGTATTTTCTGCATTTGTCTGAGACCTTGCGTTATGCAGGAATTAAAGCTATGAGGAGGGAATATTTTTTTGCAATAGTTTAAAAAAATTTTTGTTGCTGCCATTACTTCTTTGGTAAAATGGTATTGAATGAGACTGTTCAGGTATATGCGGGATTTTTATATGGCAGGTGAATTAATTTGGACGGATTAATTAAACACACTTTTAAAGTCAGCCAGGATGTAAAGAAGAAGCTGCTCTGCGGTGAATACAAAAGAACCGGGGGCATGATTCTAGATCCCGCTTCCGGCAAAATTGTCTATTATCTAACGGAAATGGTTGATGGTGAATACTCCGGCTCCGACATTACCCTCCGGATACCGGGAATATTGAATATCACATTATCATCGCTTACCTTTAGTGCATTGAAAAAAAATTTTGATAAATTTATCAGACAGGATACGAATCCTTTAAATAACGGAGAAACGTCGGGTTATCTGTCCAAACTGGAGGAGAACGTTGACAGTCTGGGAGTTGGGGGGAACGGCGCAAGTCTGCATGACCAAGATGTAGCGGAGATTGTAAAAGGGTTCGAGGATTGTTATGCGCATTATAAGGAACTGTATTGTTACAACCTTGGTATTGCGGATAAAAGAACCGAATTCAAAAGCTTTCCGGTGCTGAAAATTTGTATATATACCTCACTTTGCGTGGCCCTGTTGTATTTTCGTTCGGGAAAATATCATATTTGCGGTGAATGGCTGGAAGAAGCAATGGACAT
>CBEULQ010000816.1:0-1879 GCA_965543975.1 uncultured Desulfocucumis sp.
TACCCTGGTGAAGGATGCACTGAAAAACCTGGATTCCGTGCGTCTGGTTCTTAATGCTGACGATCCTCTGGTGGCACAACTGGGCCGGGCCACCGGTAAAGCTTCCGTTTTTTTCGGATTAACCAGGCACCCGGGGGTGGCTAAAACCGGTTCGGCGGCCAGGGAGGCTAAATTTTGCCCTTTTTGCGGGGCGGAACTGTCCTATGGTTATTACCAGTACAGCCAGCTTGGAAATTATAAATGCCCCGGGTGTGATTTTATCCGGCCCGAGACGGATGTGGAAGGAGTGGACCCCGGGGTGGATGGTATGATGGTATCCTGCCGGGTCCGCTTTCGCCAGGGGGATATGCATCCCCTACAGATACCGGTTACCGGCTTCTATAACCTATACAACGGGCTGGCGGCATGCTCGGTGGGGCTCTTGCTGGATATCGACATTGACGGAATTAGGCGCAGCCTGGCCGGATACCTGCCTGCCACGGGCAGGATGGAAAAATTTATGTACCGGGGAAAGCCGGTGCTGTTAAACCTGGTGAAAAACCCCACCGGCTTCAATGAGGGGCTGTCTACCCTGCTTTCGGTTCCGGCGGAGAAGGTCAATGTTCTTATAGCCATTAATGACAACGACGCTGACGGTAGGGACATTTCCTGGCTTTGGGACGTTGATTTTGAGGTTTTGGAAAATGCCGGGGGCAAATTCAGCAAATTTGTATGCAGCGGCAGACGGGCTTGGGAGATGGCGGTGCGTCTGAAATATGCCGGTGTAACAGAAGAAACCGTAATGGTGCTGGAGGACTTCGGCGAAGCCGTCCGGTCAGCCCTGGAGGGATCCGGGGAGATGTCGTATTTTATGGCCACATACACCGCACTGTGGCCGGTGGAAAGGATTTTGAGCGGGTATGCGCAAAGAGAGCGGACACTGCCTGAAAGTATTCCATCTATATCCCGATCTGTTAAATCTGTACGGTGACAGGGGAAATGTGATGGCCTTTACCCGCCGCTGCCGTTGGCGGGGAATTGATGTGGAGGTCCGGCAGATAAGCCTGGGCGAAAAAGTCAACTTTAAAGAGGCAGATTTTCTTTTCCTGGGGGGCGGCTCCGACAGGGAGCAGAACCTTATGGCCGGGGACCTGGCGGCCAGAAATGAGCAATTGAGGGAAGCCATAGAGGAAGGCCTGGTTGCGCTGGCCATTTGCGGCGGTTACCAGTTAATGGGAAAATACTACCGAACTCTCGACGGCAAGGAGATTCCCGGCCTGGGTATACTTGACTTGTACACCAAGGCAGGCCGGGAAAGGCTAATAGGCAATGTGGCAGTGGAAATGGAAATTAATGGATCAACCCACAAGGTGGTGGGTTTTGAAAACCATGCCGGGCGGACCTTTTTGGGTGATTTAAAACCCTTGGGGAGGTTGTTGGCGGGGCACGGCAACAACGGAGAAGACGGATTCGAGGGAGCCCGCTATAATAATGTTTTCTGCTCTTATCTGCACGGCCCACTGCTACCGAAAAACACTGTCCTAACCGATTATCTTATAACCCTGGCGCTTAAAAGGCGGGGCTGGCAGGATGAACTTCAGCCCTTGAACGACGATTTTGAGATAACCGCAGTGGAGACAATGCTGAAAAGAATTCTCTAAGGTTAGCAGAGCAAAAAAGGATGGGTTTTTTGAGCCCGTCCTTTTTAATTTAAAGTATTGTTAAAAGGCGTTTTTTTTGTTAATATATTTTTAATACGATATAATGTATACATAATTATGGAGGTTGTTTTTATGAATACCTCATATCTTGTGACGTGGACAGAAGGAGACGAAGTTTTCTATAAAATAGTCAACGGAGAGGAAATCCGGGAAATCTGGGAAGTTGACAAAAATTATAT
>CBEULQ010000817.1:0-1878 GCA_965543975.1 uncultured Desulfocucumis sp.
ACATCAGCCTCGGTTTTTAGCAGACCTCCCGCCAGAACAGGCAAACCCAGGGTCTTTTTAAGCTCCTCTATAACATACCGGGGAATGGTGGCAGGCAGTATTTCCACCGCAAAAGGTTTGATATTACCCGCTACCCGTATGGCCGTTTTCAGTGATTCCGAATCCACGATAAATAAACGCTGTACAGCCAAGATATTTTCATCCACTGCGAATTTGACCAGATTTGACTTGGTGGTGACGATACCGGGCAATCCCATTCTCTTAAGCAGGTGTATGCCTGCCCGGTCCTTGCCGATGCCCTCCAGCAGATCCATATGAACAAGCAGCATTTTATTTGCAGCCTTTACTCTTTTAACCATAGCCGGAAGAAGATTTATATCTCCTCCCAAAAGAAAAATAGTGTCAATATTGGGATGGCGAACGGCTTCCTCCAGGTCTTCTGTCCGGCGGATAGCCGCACCGATTTTTCTACCTGACATTAATTTATCCATAGGAACACCCCTTGATTGTATACCATAAATTACCTGGAAATTATTTTGCTTTCTCTTAACAATTTGATTAAGCTTATTTTATCCAAAAGAAACTAATCCTGCGCATTTTCAGGCCGGAGGTATTCACCCTTCAACAGGCCTGCCTGAACGTAACGGATGGCGCTGTAAGGTATATCCTCCGGAAGCAGTTTTTTTACAGGAGCTAGTTTTTTTATGCCCACTTGCTCCATGGCCAGATATATTTGCCTGCGCACAGGCCAGGGAACCAGTTCATCCACATTTATCCTGTTTTCAGCCACCAGACGGGCCAGATAACCCTCCACCGTGGAAACCGCCCGGCCCAGCCGGAGGGCAATGTCCTCAGCGGACAATCCCTCCCGGAAAATGGACTCAATTTTATCTGCCATTTTATCTACTATTTTATCTGCAATGGCAGCTTTTTCCTCTGCCGGCAGGTTTTCCTGCGGCACATGGTCATCGGGGTTAAAAGCCGTTGGCGTTTCCGTCTTCCCATTGTCCGGACCTATGGGCGCGCCTTCGATATATGACCTCACGATATCAATTAACCGCTCCCCAAACCTGGCCACCTTTTTTTCTCCCAGGCCCTTAATCATTAACAATTCCGTAAAGGTAACGGGCTTTTTACCGGCTATCTCCTGCAATACCCGGTCATGGAAGAATACATAAGGCGGCATAGATTCTCTCCGGGCCAGTTCCGATCTAAATTCTTTCAGTACCGCCAGCAATTCACCGTCCCGGCCGGCATTTTCCGCAGCGGTATTCCGGGAAGCATTACCCCCCGGTAGTATATAATCCTGTCTTATGGGTATCGTCTGACCGCTACTTAGTATTTCTTCTCCCTTTACGGTCAGTACTACTACCGGGTATTCATCTCCCGCCACACTTAAAAACCCGTCGCCAATGAGCTGGTTCACCAGCCCCCGCACCGCCGCGGCAGATAAGGCCGATAATTTACCGTAACAGCTTATTTTCTCGTAACCCCACTCGATAATGTCCTTGGCCCGTGATCCCCTCAAGACATCCACCAATTTTTTTTGCCCCAGTGGCCGGGGCAGTTCCTTAACGGCAGAAAAAATTACAAGGGGCAAATCGGATTCCATCATCTTCCCCCTGGAATTGTTCAGGCAGTTGTCACAGCACGTTTCCGGCCTGTACCGGATAGACTCACCGAAATAATTTAACAAAGCCCCCCGGCGGCAATTGCTGGTATGCACCCAATTGGCCATGGACGCCAGTTTCTCTTTCCTCTCCGCAGTTCTCTGCCTGGCTTCCTGAAGCACCATATTCATCAATCTGGCGGTGGGAGGTTCGGAACCGGCTTCCTGGTTTAATTTGGCGGCTTCCCTGTCAGTGAATTGGGTTGTGG
>CBEULQ010000818.1:0-1873 GCA_965543975.1 uncultured Desulfocucumis sp.
TTGTCAAATTTTAAATGTAACCAATTTATGGTTGACATACCAAGGCTGGTTAATTATATTTATTGTTAACCATGACAAAGATTGCGGTTAACAAAGGGGGTGAGTGAAATTAATTTAACTGCAAAACAAATGGCCCTGGTGTCTATGTTTGCTGCCCTTACCGCTGTGGGAGCTTTTATAAAAATACCGATACCATACATACCTTTTACCCTTCAGTTCTTTTTTGTAATCCTCGCCGGTTTGTTGCTGGGTTCAAGGCTGGGTTTATTGAGTCAGGTCATATACATTGCAGTAGGATTATCTGGTTTACCGGTTTTTGCCTCCGGTGGCGGGATTGGTTATGTGGCGCAACCAACTTTCGGTTACCTTCTTGGATTTGCGGCGGCGGCTTTTGTGGCCGGCTGGTTGAAGGAAAAGTATTCAAAAGACAGTGTTGCATTTTACTTTATTTGCTGCGTGGCTGGATTGGCGTTAGTTTATGTTATGGGGGCATTGTATTTGTATTTTGTTATGAATTACATAGCAGGCACAGCTTTTTCAGCAAAGCAGACCCTGTGGTTCGGGGTTATATTATGTCTGCCCGGGGATCTGGCACTTTGTGCTGTGGCGTCCTCCGTAGTGCATAAGGTGGCAAAAAGGGTACAGCACATTACAGGCAGCGTAGCGTAAAGGGGAGGTATAAACTTGGGGGCCGGTATATTTGTAACAGGAACGGATACCGGAGTTGGTAAAACAGTAATTACCGCAGGGCTTATGGCTGCTCTACTAAAAGAAGGCGTTGACGCGGTAGCCTTTAAGCCTGTTCAAAGCGGCGCAAAACGAACCGGAAACGGATTGGTATCCCCGGATGCAGCCTTTTATCTCAAAGCGGCGGCAGTGTCTGCCGATGTTTCGGATTATAGTCTGTACTGCCTGGAGCAGCCGCTTTCTCCGCACATTGCCGCCGAGATGGACGGGGTGAACATTGAAGTGGAGCCCATAATAAAAAGGTGCAGGGAATATATGGAAAGGCACCGGGTGTTGCTTGTTGAGGGAGCGGGAGGGATTTGCGTGCCGCTGGACCGTTCGGGTTATACCATGGCCGACCTTGCCCGAAAACTGGGTTTTCCCCTGCTGGTGGTGGCGAGACCTTCTCTGGGCACCATCAACCATACTGTTCTGTCCATAAAGTATGCGCAGATGAAAGGCTTAAGGGTGGCAGGGTTTATTTTTAATAATGTCTTTCGAATGGCCGGCCTGATGGAAAAGGATAATGCCCAAATGATTGAACTAATGACCGGTGTTCCCTTGCTGGGAATGGTGCCCCATTTGCCCGGCCTGGACGTGGATGGCGGTTTTGCGGGCCCTTTGGCGGATGCAGTGGGGCAATACTTGCATTTGACGGAAATGGGGGGATTGTTTCATGAATGTGTCGGCAGTGCAGTTGGAAGAATGGGATAAGGAATATGTCTGGCATCCTTTTACCCAAATGAATGGATACCGGAAAGAAAAGCCTTTGATTATTGAACGGGGAGAGGGGAGTTACCTGTTTGACATAGAAGGGAACAGGTATCTGGATGGCATCTCCTCCCTTTGGGTCACGGTGCACGGGCACAATAATGATCAACTAAACAAGGCAATCAGCGGGCAACTGAACAGTGTGGCGCACAGTACATTACTGGGGCTGGCCAACGTTCCCTCCATATTGCTTGCGAAAAAGCTGGTTGAGATCACTCCCGCCGGTTTAAATAAGGTGTTTTATTCCGACAGCGGCGCAACATCGGTTGAGATTGCCCTGAAGATGGTGTATCAGTATTGGCGGCAACAGGGGAGTAAGGAAAAACGGGTTAAAAGTAAATTTATATCTCTGGTCAACGCATACCATGGCGATACC
>CBEULQ010000819.1:0-1870 GCA_965543975.1 uncultured Desulfocucumis sp.
TGCTGGATGTTCCCCTTAAGGTCAGCGTAATACTCGGCCGTACCAAGAGACCCATAAAAGAGGTTCTGAATCTTACTCCGGGAGCCATAGTGGAGCTGCAGTCGCTGGTGGATGAGCCCGTAGAAATACTGGTAAACGGCACCCTGGTGGCAAGGGGTGAAGTGGTGGTGGTAAATGAGAATTTCGGAGTGCGTATCACCAGTATTATCAGTCCGGAGGAAAGGATAAAACAGTTAAGGGCGTAAGAAATATAACAACCCCCATTATCGGGGGTTGTTTTGCTATGTCAATTTGGCTAGCAGTATACCGGTGGGCAATTTGGGATAAAAGAAGGTGGATTTCTGGGGCATTTTTTCCCTTTTGGCCGCAACAGCGGTCACTTCTTCCACCAGGGTGGGATTTAAAAAGAAAACCATCTGGTATTCACCCCGGTCAACTTTCTTAAGGGCTTCAATTTCATCCCGGGTGTATGTGAGGTTACTTTCACTGGCCCTCTGCTCTCCCCCAATACCCAGGTATTTTTCCATAACCAGGGTGTGCAGCACGGACACGTCCAGCCCGCACCATTCCACGGATTTGTCTATGGGCATAATATCCCGGATATTAACCCCATTTTTCAGGGTAATTATATATCCCTCCAGGTTTCCTTTATACAGGCCAAAGGCGTGAGAATGCGCCTGGTTTTTCCGGGTTGCATCCGGGCTGCCTTTTTCAGCCAGGGTTTCCATGAAGTTGTTGAAATTGTTGTAGTTTTCATCAAAGGTGAAACGTTCCACCGTGAAATACTGCTCAATGTTGCCCACCAGGCTGCCGGACAGCTGGTCCGGCAAATTCCTCACCAGCCGGTGGGTAGGAAGCACAACCAGCCCCGGGTCATACAGATTTACCAGGGTCATCATCACAAAATCATAGGGCTGCAAATCTTTTTCTGTTGTGTTGTTGCTTTCCCTCATCAAGTTCCTGTAATTAAGCGCTGTTTCATAGCGGTGATGCCCGTCGGCTATAAAAATCACCTTGTCGGACAGGGCATTTTGAATCAGGGTTATTAAATCAGGGTCGTCTAAAACCCACAATCTGTGGCGCTGCCCGTCCTCTGCGGTAAAGTCGATATCCGGCATATCTTCCAGGCGTCGCGCTGTTATTTTTTCCACCTGTTCATCCGGGTCGGAGTAGAGACTGAAGATAGGGCTGAAATTAGCGCCGCAGGCCTGCATGAGGGCCAGGCGGTCTGCTTTGTGTTTGGGCAGCGTCTCCTCATGCGGCAGTACAACACCCTTATCATAGGGCTCAATTTTAACTCCCGCCATCAAACCGGTGCGTGTTTTGTTTTCTCCGTTTACGCTGAATGTTTGTCTGTATATGTATATGGCAGGTTTGTCCTCCCTGACCAGTATGCCTTTCTCCTGCCACGAGTTAAAATCCGCTGCCGCCCGGGTGTAACGGTTATCGCCGTCTGTGTCTTTAGGGTTAGTCTTGCCGTATTCCAGACGTATAATATTGTGGGGGTGACGCCGGTAGTATTTATCCTGGGCCTCGGCGTCTATGACGTCATAAGGGGGTGTGATCACCTCTGCCAGATCGGGCACCAGTGAAGCGTTGTAGCGAAGGCCCCGGATAGGTGTTATAAAAGCCATTATTTGTCCTCCTCTAAAGGTCAGGGGACACACCTTCTTAAGTTCGTGGAAAATCCTTACCTTTTAACAAATTTCACGAATGAATGTCCCCAACATATGTCAGGGGACACACCTCTATGAAAGCCTGTATTTAGGGTGAGGTATGTCCCCAACGTATGTCAGGGGACAGGAAGGAATGTCCCCAGTATGTCGCGAAAGGTAATTTTTTGCCTTGAGACTCTATTTGTATTCTATAA
>CBEULQ010000820.1:0-1862 GCA_965543975.1 uncultured Desulfocucumis sp.
AAGCAAAAATAAAACTGGGGTTTATGCCGGGCGATCGCATAATTCTTTTTGTTGGCAATCTTGTTAGAGTAAAGGGTATATACGAATTGACGGAGGCTTTTGCTCAAATTTCTCAAAAGTTTTTAGATGCAAAACTGGTTATTGTGGGAACCGGTGAGGAGAAAAATGCCTTAATCGACCTGGCCCATAAGAAAGGTTTGCAAAGGAAGATAATTTTTGCGGGCCAAATCCAACATGAAGAGCTTGTCTGGTGGTATGCGGCCAGTGAGATTGTCGTACTGTTAAGCTATCATGAGGGTGTCCCCAACGTAATCAAGGAAGCCATGAGCTGTGGCAGACCGGTTGTAGCTACCAGGACAATAGGTATTTCAGAGTTGGTGGATGACGGTAAATCCGGGATTTTGGTTCATCCGGGCAGTATTAATGATGCTGTGGCGGCATTGGAAAAACTATTAGGTGATTCTAGATTAAAAAGAAAAATGGGGGAGTACGCCAGGCAGTTGATTCTTAAAGGGATGCCGAATTGGCAGCAAACCGCTGAAGCTTACCGGAAAGTTTATGTTCAATTAATTGAAGGTAATGGTTGACCCGGGGAATTTAGCACCCGGGTTTTTTTGTTGCTCACCAGGAAAGTATTAAAATTAAGATAGGGCTGAAGGCCCTTTTTTTGTGTCTAATCCGAACAAAATATGGCCCCCGGTCAAGTTTTTTGGAACAAAGTGGCATGGAAAATTAGCAGGGATGGCTGTAAAAATTGTCGAATTGTGACGAAAATATATTGCTGAAGAAGGGATGCTCGTAAATGAGGAAGAAATTGATTTCCATTTTCCTGTCGCTTGTTTTTTTGTTTTCACTGATATTGGCTCAATACGCCCAGGCCGCGGCAGTAAATGCAACAAATCTAAGAAACATGTTTGACCAACTGGATAACCAGAAAAAATGGAATTCGTACAAATCCATTGTCGATGATGGGGCCATCGCCTGGGGCGAAGGCTTAGTAATGCGTTCGTACCTTTCAATGTATGAAACTACAAAGGACAAGCATTATCTTGAATTATTTATCGGACATGCCGACAGCTTGTTGAAGCGCAGGGATAGTGAGCGGGGAGTAAAGGATCACCGTGGCTTGAGCCTGCCTGCCTGGCGAGTCCGCAACGACAGCAATGTATATTATATTTACGCCGTACATACAGGTGTAATTGTTACTCCCCTGGCCCAGTTTGCTGCCATTGTACAAAAAGACCCGTCCTTGTCTGAATATCAAGCAAAGGCAGCTATATATGCAAAAGCCGCCAAGGATGCCATTGACGTTCACGATATGAGTGCCCAACCAAAGTATAAGGACGGTAATAGCACCTGGATTGAAGATGGTAACTCAATGTATTTGGATAGGCCCATCAATATGAACCTGGCCCAGGGCAGCGCCATGCTGGCTATTTATGAGGCCACAGGGGACAAGACCTACTTAAACAAAGCTATAAAAATTGCTAATTACTTTAAAAAACATCTAACTGTAAACAAGGCTACAAATAGTTATACATGGAAATATTACCCGGACAGTCGTTACAGCAGTGTAATTGAAGATATAAGCCACTCTTCGGTTGATGTGGAATTTATCTACCTGGCCTATCGTAATGGTATTTTTAGTGAATCAGATATGCAAAAGTTTGCCAATACTGCCAGTAAGGTTTTGGTTAAAAAAGACGGTACGATAGCCAAAGACCTTAACGGCGGCGGTACAGCGGATTACCCGGGAATGATCTCGCACTGGCTGGTGTTTGAGCCGTGGGCACCGTCTCTGTTTAACGTTACTTATAATATATTTTCAAGTAAATCATCGGTAATACCCAACGAACTGGCCG
>CBEULQ010000821.1:0-1859 GCA_965543975.1 uncultured Desulfocucumis sp.
TTCTCCGGCGTTTTCCGCCGGGAGTTATTACTTTATCACTTTGGCTCTTTTCGGTAAACCGGTATTTTATTCCACCGTTTGTCCTTTTTCTCTACCGGTTTTTCCGGTTTTTCTCCGGCGTTTTTCGCCGGCAAGATGTTATTTTATCACCAGCGATGTCTATTATCAACCAGAAGTTTTTACCATAATGCGTCAGCCCCAAAAAGCAGGGTTGCTGAAAAACCATACAATATGCTTTTTGTTATGATGCTATTTTCCTTTCTCTAATCCTATATGGAATTATCCCTTCGCCGGACTCACACAGTAAAAGGGCGGTTGCTGTGATGCAACACGCCCTTTTTCATATCAAACCGTTATTTTCCCAGGTCCTCTTCTTTTTTCCCTGCATCGGGGTAGAACAATGATTGGCCGAATTTGTCCTTGCCGAATTCACCGATGATCTTCTGGGTATCGGGATTAACCATGTAGTCAACAAAAGCTTTGGCGCCTTCAGCGTTAACCTTGGGGAATTTTTCCTGGTTAACTTGCATTACGTGGTATATGTTCAGCAGTCCTTTGTCACCCTCGGATACGATAACGAGTTTCAAGTTTTTCTGCTGTGCCAGGTATGTGGCCCTGTCGGTAAGGGTATAACCCTGCTTTTCGTTGGCAATGGTCAATGTCTGTCCCATGCCGCTGCCTGTTTCCTGGTACCACTTCTGGCCTTTTGGTTCAACCTCGGCGGCTTTCCATAATGACAGTTCTTTTTTGTGGGTGCCGGAATCGTCGCCCCTGGATACAAATATTGCTCCCTTTTCGGCTATCTTTTTAAATGCATCGGCGCTGCCCTTAACCTGCTTTATACCCGCAGGATCATTTTCCGGTCCGACGACAATAAAATCATTGTGCATTACCAACTGATAGTTTGTAGCTGCGCCTGAGTCCACCAGGGGCTTTTCCGATTTAGGCGCGTGGGTAAGCAGAACATCCGCTTCTCCCTTTTCTCCCATGGCAAGGGCCTGACCGGTTCCTACGGCGATGGGCTTGACCTTGTAGCCTGTCTTTTTCTCAAAATCGGGAATAAGTACGTCCAGCAGTCCGCTATCCTGGGTGCTGGTGGTGGTGGCCAGGATAACGTCTTTAACTTCAGGCTTGGCAGCTTCTTTAGGAGTTTCCTTTGTTTCGGTTTTAGCCTGGCAGCCAACCAGAGCCAGGGCGAACAGAGCCACCACTATTGCAATGATATTTCTTTTCAGCATGTGCATCTCTCCTAATTATTAAATTTGAAGTATCTTCTACACTTGGTCTAAGAATAATTCCTTACCACCTCAGCAACTTTTCGTATCCCCATTTCGAAAATGCTTTTGCTGCGTTTTTCTTTCTGTTCTCTCCCGGTTCTTTATGTATCTAAGTTTCAGGTTTCATTTTATCTCTTATTACCATAGCCGTCTGTGAAAGCCTTGGGTTGGGCCTAACCTTATCCACTAGTTAGATATTTTTTCTTTATCTTGTTGCTGTAATCATTAATTCCCAAGCCTGTCACTTACTTTCCTTAGCAACACCTCCTTTTCATTGTTTAACTGTGCATACCAGGGTATAAAACAAAAAAGCCTTCACTGCCTTAAGGAAAAGCAATGAAGGGCAAATCATCCCTTTGATTACTCTCCTTTCCGCAATGGGAGGCATACAGGTTTCCCCACATACCCTGACGGTACAGCGCCATGGCAGTATAGCCAACAGGTAACTGTACTCGGAGATTCAACTATAAATAAATATGGTTCTACAATGTTATTAAAAATCCTTTTTAATAACACCCCAATATATTTAAAAATAAGGGTGATAGGTTTTTGTTTTTAAAACGTAATTTGATATTCTATTTT
>CBEULQ010000822.1:0-1858 GCA_965543975.1 uncultured Desulfocucumis sp.
ACAGTAACGGTTGGCTTGGTTCTATGAATTTTCTCAGCCAATTCCTTCATGGAATATTTCTCGCCTTGAAAAAGGAGAATTAAAATATCCCCATGGGAAGGGACAATACCTTCAACTCCATTGCTTTCAAGTTCCCGGATTATAAACCTGTTTGCTTTTTCTCTTATTCTGCTGATTAAGGCCAATGCATTTCCTTTTTTCATATTCATATTATAGTTAGACATCTAACCTTTGTCAAGTCAGGCTAATATATTAAATCTTGCCCCTTTCATTGGCAATACGAGTAAATTGCTCGTTTCTATCCTCCGGAGGAACGTGTAAAACCGTCCGACGGGACATGGTCAGCGCACCGCTGGAACAGACGGAGGCGCAAACACCGCATCCGAGGCAGAGTTGCTTGTTTACCTCCGGCACTTCAACCCCGCTTCCGGCATCGCGCAGGACAATTACCTCAATGGGGCACTTATCGGCGCAGGCACCGCAGCCGATGCAACTATCGGTGTCTAATGCCGGGATGAAATTACTTGAGTGCGTGGAGGATATTCCGAACCTCTTAATGGTATCCAGAAGCTCACAGCAACAGCTGCAGCAGTTGCAGATAAAAGCCGGCTGGTTGAGTATGTTGTCGGCAATGTGAACCAACCCCAACTTTTCCGCTTGGTCCAGCAACTGCAGCGTTTCGTCCATTGTAATCTCCCTGGCCCAGCCCAGGTGCACAGCCAAGCGCGCCATGTCGCCCAGGAGAGTTTCCGACTCTATGGGCATCTTCGCCTCACAGGCCTTGCCCAAGTGGCTGGCCTTGTGCCGGCACGTGCAAAGGCCAAGCGCCCAATACCCGGCCTGGCGGATGATTTCGGAAGCCTTCTCGTAATTTAAAACCTTAGTTTGCACAGCAAACGGTATTACATTTTCATACACTAGCGTCCTGAATAAACTGGTATCGCTGCCGTACAGCTCTTTCCTCACCTCAGGGTTTTCCAAATATTTGTCGAATAGTTCTGCCAGTTCCTTCGTGTTTACAAAGTCCGGTACCCGCATAAAAGTAAACTCAAAAAACCCTACCACCATCGGGTTCAGCATATAGTAGAAACCGTCCCGCAAAGGGAGTGCCAGTACAAGCCCCTTGTGGACCATGCTGTTCAGTGTTTTTTGCAAATCTTCTTCTTTCATTCCGGTGATGCCGGCCAGGTTATCCAATGTCATCGGAAACATAGGAAATTTACTGCCCACCATGGCCTCACTCTCGGTATAGAAGCGATGGAGTATTTCCATTAGGGTATCGTTTATGGGTGTTCCAACCGGATTCTTATTTAAGCGTTCGGCCAGAAGCATGTAAATCGCTTCTTTAGCGTTTACGCCGCGTCCCATCATCTCAACAATCACTCCCGGTAATGCGTAGGTTTCATCCAAACTTACCGCACCTTTTATCCAGAAAGCATCAACCAAAAGTATGAGATGTAATTTTTCAACAAAAAAACATCCCTCTTCTGAAATGAGGGATGTTTTTGGCTCTTAAAAACTCAGGTAACCGGTATCTAAGTTTTCTTGCCCCAGGCTGACCAGCAAGGCCTCATCGATCAGCTTTTCCAGTTCGCCGATATCTTCAAATGGTTTTTCCAGGAAATCGTACGCCCCCATCTGAATGGCCTGGACCGCAGTGCGGATGGTACTGTAACCGGTCATGATGATGACCTCGCAATGAGGTTGAAAATTCTTTATTTCCTGCAACAACTGCAGACCGTCGGCATCGGGCAGCTTCAAGTCCAGCAGTGCCACCTGAAACGTTTGCTCACGCAGCACCTGCCGCGCCAGTTCACCGCTGTCCGCCACCACCACCTGGATGTTCTTGTGCTCAAGC
>CBEULQ010000823.1:0-1855 GCA_965543975.1 uncultured Desulfocucumis sp.
GAAAATCAAGTGCTGGTTTTATTTAGATGAGGGGAACTGGTTGGCAAAGTGCCGGGTTCATAATTTTAGGCGTAAAAATACACTACACTTAGCGGGGTAGTGTATTTTTGTTCATTATTAACGTGGATGCCTGTTTTGTGCGTTTCGCATAAAGCTTGTTTATGCATTTTTGCAAGCAGGCGGGATGCTCTGCGGGTAATTGAAAACGTTCTTCGGGTCATATTTGGCCTTCACCCGGGTCAGCCGGTCGAAGTTGCCGCCGTAGTATGCCTTGGGCCAGTCCTTAATCGAAAGGTCCGGCCCATTGACGTAAGCGCCTTTGCTAAAGGGGCGCATCGCCCGGCGGAAGTCCTCCACCCAGCGGATGCCCGGGGCCGCCCCGTCCGGCACGTTCCAGGAAGCAAGGATGGATATGTTAAACCAGGCCTGGCGGTAGAAGTAGGCCGTAGCCTGACTCGGCACCCTGGCCACCGCCCCGCCCAGGCCGTGGAAAAAGACGCCGGCCATGGAGGTGGGCGGCTCGTCAATGAAGCGCCTGATCACGGCAATGGCGGCGCCCGGCAGCCGTTCATGGATAAAGGGGACCACGCTCTTGAAGGGTATTGGAGATCCGGGCTGGGTGGCCGCTACCCGGGCAACTGATTCGAGCCAGGGTATCTCCTCAATGGTCACTTTCCGTGGCGAGCCGGCCCGGAGCAAAGGCTGCAACAGTTGGCGCAGCTCTTTAGCCGAACCGAGGAAAACCCCTTGCATTAACAACAACGGCTGCTGACCTGAAGCTATGGTGAGAACCGGGGTGAGCCGCTCGCTGGCACCGGGGGCGGTATAGTCCTGCCATGTTTGCAGCACCGGCTCCAGGTCCCGCAAGTCCCAGTCGATCTCAGCGTAGGCGACCGTGTCAATGCGGCGCGTGCGAAAGCGGAAGGAGGTGCAGACGCCAAAGTTGCCGCCGCCACCCCCGCGCGAGGCCCAGAACAGATCAGCCTGATGGTCGGCATTGGCGTGAATCACGCAACCGTTGGCGTCGACCATCTCCAGTTCAAGCAGGCTGTCGATAGTCAGACCATAAGGCCGGGCCAGCATGCTTGCACCGCCGCCCAGAGTGAGCCCGGCGATTCCCGTGGTGGGACAGAGACCGACCGGCACCACCAAACCCTCGGACCCAAGCGCCTCGTAAAAGGCGAAGTCCCGCAGGCCGGTCTGCACCGTAACTGTGCCGCGCTTGCAGTCCACCTCCACCCGGGTCATCTCGCTGACGTCAATCACAATACCGGCGTCGACCACCGACAAACCCTCGTAATTGTGGCGGCCGGAGCGCATGCGGATCGGCACGTTCCGATAACGCGCCCAGCGCACGGCATTGACTACGTCCTGCGTCTCCCGGGCGAAGACGATGACCAGCGGGAACCTGTTGAAGAAGGTGTTGAACTCCTGTCGGGCCGCGTCGTATTGCGGGTCATTTGGGAAAACGATACGTCCAGTCTGTTCAGGTTCCTTGTTGTGGGACATATAGATATTTCTCCTTATCGCAAATTGGTCTATTCAATAATATGCCAAACATGGAAGCAATGTGAATTGGATATTTTTTAGATAATTTTTATATGTTCGGCAAGAAGTTTACCAAAAACTAGAGTAACCATAGAATCAGGTCTTACAACATTATCATGGTTGTGAAACAGAAGCACTCCTGTATTTTGATACTTATTGTGTTTTGTTTGTATAGGTCCAAATTTGGCAAATCTCATTAATTCAAATCTTTTGCCAGTCTCTTCTTCCATCAAAAAAACCTCAAATATTCCCTGTGCTTTATCAGGTCTGGATAGATGATATCTAATATCAATAAAACTTCCGTCAC
>CBEULQ010000824.1:0-1854 GCA_965543975.1 uncultured Desulfocucumis sp.
TTGTTTGATTAATTACTTTTTGGAATTCCATAGACACTATTAATACCCCCTTTTTCAATAACTCAGCAGAAGTTCAGTATCTTTTTGAATCCGGCCATAAAAAATTTCTCTGCCCAGGGCCTGGCAAAGGATAGTCTTCCTGCCAACCAAGAGGGGTAGTCGACATCGCCGTACCTGGATATGATACTCTGCCATAAGGGGCGGCTGAAAAAGCTGATCAATTTGTCCATTTCCCTGTCTGACATACTCAGGTAAATATTCCTGTGCCCGAGGGCTGTCTGAATTTCGTCCGCCATCTCCCTCTCCCATAACCACTGGTACTCTGAAAGGAACTCTGGGGATAGATTTCCCTTGGAGAGCGATTTAGCTGCCACTTTGGCGCAGAGTTTCGCGCCCAGCAAGCCAAGATACAATCCTCCCCCTGATATGGGCTTAGTCTGGCAGGCAGCATCCCCCACCAGCAATGTTCTTTCACCGTAAATTCTGGGAAGCAAACCGATGGGAACAACGCCACCCGTACCACGGACAATTTTCATGCCCTTAAAAATTCCGGGATAGGCCTCCACCATTCTATTAAAGTAATATCTGGGGTGCTTGTCCCTCCCGCTAACACCAAGCCCTACCCTTGCGTGCTTTTCGTCCACCGGTATAACCCATCCGAACCAGCCCGGCGCGATTTCGCTGCCCAGGAAGATGCGAACCATATCTTTTTCCGGGCACTCTAGCTCCACTTCGGCTGCGCACATGCGGATCACTTCCTCCGCTTCGGGAGCATTGATCCGGCGGGCAACACGGGAATTGGCTCCGTCTGCCCCGATCAGCAAACGAGCTCTGGCTGTAGACTCTCCACCGTGAGATTTTAGCTTTACACTGGCCTCATCGGAGAAAAATTCGCCCACAGTGGCTCTGACCCCGGTCATTAATTCCGCGCCGGCTGACACTGCTCTTTCCGACAATTTACGGTCAAATTCCGAGCGGTCGATCACAAGGGCGTATGCCTCTTTGTCCCTAATTAAAAGCACTTCCCCGCCAGGAGAGTGGACAAAAGCTCCGTGGATTTGGTTGATGATTATGGCATCCGGCATAGCTGCGGTTTTCAAGGTTCTGGGACTGACGAGCCCCGCACACTGCATGGGCTCGCCAATTCTCCGGTGCTCCTCGGCAACCAGTACCTTATAACCTTTTTCAGCAATAATTCGGGCTGTCTCACAGCCCGCCGGGCCTCCACCAATCACTATGACGTCATAATTCATACAGGACAGTTCCCTTTCTACGCCGGCTTTTAAAAGAGCCGGCTTTTTAAAGGACATTTGCGATTTTTACAAAGACGACGGACACAAAAACCATTGACAGCGGGACGATACCGGCATTCAAGACCCTATCCAGTGCGCCAGGCAGGGTAAACTCCGGAGAGGATGAATTATCCGAGGCTGCCCCCGCCAATTCCTTCGCGATTAGGAGCACGATCAAGGATATCGTGGCAATCAGTCCGACCCCGGCCCCTAAGGACGTGGCCGCGGGAACCGTGCTCGCGACAGTGGTGGTTACTGTGGAAATCATGGTTTCTCCCCCTTTCAGAAAGTACTAATCTCATCATGACTCTTTTAAACTGGAGCAGGTAAACCTTAATGCAACATTTACTACTTAATTAACAGGTTAAAGATGCAATATCCGTATTTAAAGGAATTGCAAGTTTCTTAGTTACTAATATTGTGTAATCATATTTATTAAATTAATGTAAATACCGCTTATACATTTCTTGTTGTTGGATGTGCAGTATTCATTAATTTAATTGACTGAAACCATTTAATACCTCCCCTCGGAACATTTTTTTCACATTAACCAATATAAACT
>CBEULQ010000825.1:0-1849 GCA_965543975.1 uncultured Desulfocucumis sp.
TGACCATATTTGAGATGATATTTTATGCTGTATTGCTTGGGGTATTTCTCTTCTTCATGTTACCCATGGGATTCAAGTAAACTTAATTTCCATTTAAAAGCAAATTCCTATCACTTGAATTTAGAGTATTTTTATCCAGTTTAATTTTTAGAAGGAATATAGCGGGCTAATCATGAAATTTTTCAAAATAAGATAACCTTTTAAGTTTTAGAAAGGAGGGGTCGCCTTTCCCCAATACCCGGGCAACCGGTGAACCTGTTTTCTTGCCCGGGACTTAATGTATGCACCCAAGGAGAGGGGCGGCGCAATAAAATGCCGGAAGCAACAAATATAACCTATCCGCAACAAGTATGGAAATGGCTTACCTCCATGCGTCTGAACCTCGTTCTCCTGCTCATTATTGCCGGTCTTGCCGTATTTGGGTCCGTTGTTCCGCAAGGGCAGGATCCGGCCTTTTACCATCAGTCTTACGGACCCCTGCGCTCGAATTTTATACAATTGTTTCAGTTGGATGACGTATATCATTCCTGGTGGTTTTTTGCTCTGATTTTCCTTCTGACTACAAGCCTTTTAGCCTGCAGCCTGAACCGACTGATGCCCCTCTGGCGTCAAGCCACCACCTTTCAGTACCGTTACGAGGAGGATTCCTATTCAGGCGCTCCGATTCAGGGAAAGGCCTTTTCTGCAAAGGCTGCCGGGGAAGCGGCCGATGGTCTATTCCAGCGCTACCGGCAGCGGCGTTATCGCGTATTCATGGAAGAGCAGCAGGGCCGGTTTTACTTTTATGCCGACAGGGGAAGATTTGGGCCTTTTGGTTCTTTGGTCACCCACCTGAGTCTGGTGGTGATTGTAATCGGTGCCCTTTACGGCGGCCTGACTGGATTTAAAAGCTACGCCAACATCCCCGAAGGGGAAAGCTTTGATGTCCAGAAAGGCGGATTTTCTGTACGGGTAAATGATTTTCATATCGACTATTACGATCACTACATGCCTAAGCAGTACTACAGCGATTTGAAAGTAATGAATGGTGCCCAGGAGGTAAAGAGCAAGATTATCTCCGTCAACGACCCGTTAACTTATAATGGGGTCACCTTTTACCAGACCGGCCACGGATGGGTCGTGGACGGCGTGCTGGCCAACATCGGGAAAGAAACCAGGTTTCGCTCGCTGGACCGGGAAACGACGCCGGTTGGGGATGACTTGAGCATCAAAACCCTTTTTTACCCTGACTATACAAGTGACGCCTCGGGTTACCCCAAGACACGCAGTCCTCTTCCAAACAACCCCAGGGTGGTTTACGTCCTCTTTCAGGGACCCAAAGCCCTGAAATACGATGTAGCCGAGTTGGACAAACCTGCAAAGGTCAACGATAACATAACGGTTACCTTTACGGGCTACCGCCAGTTCACCGGTTTGCAAATCGCCAGTGATCCGGGGATTCCCATTGTTTACACGGGTTGCGCCCTGATGCTTATAGGACTTTTATTAAGCTTTTATGTCTTTCCGCGGCGTATCTGGGCTATGATTACTCCCGACCCCAGGGGTTGTAGGGTCCTGGTAGCCGGGGCCGCTCCCCGTTTTCCGGCCCGCCTTACGGAGGAGATTCAGGAATTAGTGGAAGATTTGCAGCGAGGTGAAAAAAATGATCAGTCAATTAGAAATTAATCTCTTTGGTTTTGCTGTAGTATCCTACCTTGTTGCCATGATCCTTTATTTTATATACACCGTCCAGCGACGGGAAAAAACCGGATTGGCCTTTTGGGTGACAGCGCTGGCTTTTACTCTCCATACCGCGTCCATGATTGTTCGAACGGTTGAAGCCGGGCGTCTGCCTTTTAGCAATATGTAT
>CBEULQ010000826.1:0-1849 GCA_965543975.1 uncultured Desulfocucumis sp.
CTACCCGTTACATATTAACATGAGTTTTCTCAAAATACTAAATACAACTAGAATAAAGTTTGCAAATTAATATGTGTTAGAGGTATGGAAACGCAGTAAAGAAGCTTTCAGGGTTAGTTTTCCGGGAATATTGCCCCTTATTCCCCTTATTATGATGACAACCCAAAGAATTGACTACCAAAAAATGATTGGAAGGGGCTGATAATTAGAATTGATTATTGCCGCAATAGAATACGGTGTTTTTAAAGAGTAAGGTTTAGGAATAAACGGAAAACGCAAAATGGGATTCTACTATCTCGTTCTAGCGATCATTCGTTTTCGACTTCATAATTTACGTGTATCGGCAATTTAGTTATGACGGAGGGAAACATGAGTACGTTTGACTTTGGACAGGAAACCGAGAAACTTTTAAAATGGCTAGGCCAATTTGGTAAAGATTCCAACGGTGGAGTCTCGCGTTTCCTTTATAAGCCAGAGTGGGTAGAAGCGCAAAAGGCGTTAGAGCAGTACATGCAGCAGGCAGGTTTTGTTGTTCAATATGATGATGTCGGCAATTTGTTTGGACGGTTAGAAGGGTCGGAGTATAAGAACGAGACTATTTTAACAGGTTCCCATGTGGATACAGTAAAAAATGGTGGATTATATGATGGCCAATTTGGGATAATTGCTGGGATTATTGCGCTTGAGTATTTGAAAAAAGAGTATGGACAACCGCTGCGTAACATGGAAGTGGTATCTATGGCCGAAGAGGAAGGAAGCCGATTTCCTTATGCTTTTTGGGGAGTAAAAAATATTGTAGGTATTGCCAAACGTGAAGAAGTGGAAGGAATGGTCGATTTTGAAGGGATATCCTTTACTGAGGCCATGCGCAAAGCAGGCTTTCATTTCCGACCGGAAGGCAGTGCTGTACGTAAAGATATAAAAGCATTTCTGGAAGTTCATATTGAACAAGGTGGCGTGTTAGAGGCCGAAAAAAAATCAGTAGGGATAGTTGAGCATATTGTAGGTCAACGACGCTTTACCATTGAGATTACAGGAGAAGCCAATCACGCAGGTACAACACCCATGGGTTATCGCAAAGACGCTCTCCATGCAGCCAGCCGTATTATTTGTGCAATTATGGATATGACCAAAAGCTATGGTGATTCATTGGTGGCCACAGTGGGGAAAGTAGAGACAAAACCAAATATAGTAAATGTTGTGCCAGGCAAGGTGTTATTTACGTTAGATGCGCGCCATATGCATAAAGATGTTTTGGTTAAATTCACCGAAGAAGTGACTGCAAAAATGCAGGAAATTGCTTTAAAAGCAGGTGTAGAGATCGAGATCGATATGTGGATGGATGCTGACCCGGTTCCCATGGATACCGGCATCGTAGAGGTTATAAGAAAGCAATGTGAGAAAAACGGACTGAGTTATAAAATGATGCATAGTGGGGCAGGACATGACTCCCAGGTTATGGCTCCGGTAATACCAACCGCAATGTTGTTTGTGCCAAGCTATAAAGGTATCAGTCATTCGCCTTTAGAATATACCGATCCCCATGACTTGGCAGAAGGCGTAAAAGCTCTCGTGGGAGCGCTGTATGAATTAGCTTATAAATAAAGGAGTGAAACGTATATGGGATATCCAAAAGATTTACTGATAAGCAGGGCTGTTATAAAGCATGGCAATTATGCAATCATACCTCCGGAGGGACTTGTAAACAATGTGATACCGGGTTTTGAGAATTGCAGAATTTCAATTCTGGCTTCCCCTAAAATGGGCGCAAGCTTTGTGCATTACTTGGTAAAAATGGCCAAGGGGGGCAAGAATACTCAGGGCTTTGGTGGTGCAGAAATAGAAACCT
>CBEULQ010000827.1:0-1848 GCA_965543975.1 uncultured Desulfocucumis sp.
GCTAAAGGCAATAATAAACCACCCGTTGTATCGGGAGTATCTGGAAAAAAACGCCCAGAGAGAGAAAGAGAGACGTTTCTGTAGACATGACTATCAGCATATGTATGATGTGGCACGGGTGAGTTATAACATGCTGATGGACAGCGGCAGAACCGGGGAAATATTATCCCGTGGGGTGCACGGTCAGGAATCTGTTAGGGAAGTGATTTACGCTGCCGGGTTGCTCCATGACATTGCCCGCTGGTTACAGTACGACACCGGTGAGGACCATGCTCTGGCAGGAGCCCGCCTGGCACGGCCAATTATGGAAAATGCCGGGTTTAACGCCCGGGAAACAACGCTGGCACTGAGGGCCATTCGGGAACACCGCCGGGGCGGGCCTG
Source organism: uncultured Desulfocucumis sp. (assembly GCA_965543975.1). Taxonomy (GTDB): domain Bacteria; phylum Bacillota; class Desulfotomaculia; order Desulfotomaculales; family Desulfocucumaceae; genus Desulfocucumis. The sequence goes on from CBEULQ010000827.1 coordinate 384, forward strand.
GGGCCAGTCTGCTTGGCAGAACACTCTGTCTTGCGGATGATCTTACCAGACCCTGTACAAAATGCGATGCCAGGCTGGACTGCTATAAATTTGAGCAAATGGAGAATATAAGAAGGGATCTGGCGCTGGCCGAAAAAATTACGGTGTTATAACTAAAAACCGGGGTGTCAACAAGATGAAAATACGTAATATAACCGTTTTAAATAAAATTGAGGCACTGGAGGAAATCTCCAAGATAGGCGCCGACAGGACCGGCTGCCGGCTGATGGCCCCCAAGGCGGTTCACCGGCTTATAAAAATTTACGACCTTTCGCCCAAACAGGCCAGTATACTGAAACAAGAAATGCTAAGCAAGGGCGGGGAGGCGGCGGTGGCCAAAGGGGTTCTGGATTCCTCCGCTCAATCCAGCGAAGTAATTCTCATGGGAACCCTGAGACAAATGGAAGAACTGATAATCAAGCTGAAAATGCAGCCTTTCGGTCTGACCGCTCTGGGCGAACAAATTAAGCAAGTTTTGGTCAACCTGGAGGGGCGTCCGGTATTCGACCTGGATTGCCGGGGCAGAACAATCACCATCGGAAGCAGGACACAGGTAATGGGTATTCTCAATGTCACACCGGATTCTTTCTCCGACGGGGGAAAATACTATGATCCGGGCATGGCGCTGGAGCGTGCCTTGCGAATGGTGGAGGAAGGCGCGGACATTATCGACCTGGGAGGGGAATCCACCCGGCCGGGCTACACCCCGGTGGAGCCGGAGGAGGAATTGAAAAGGGTTATGCCGGTACTGAAAAGGCTGGTGCGGGATATTCCCGTTCCCGTATCGGTGGACACTTGCAAATCCGCGGTGGCTGAGGCTGCACTGGTAGAGGGAGCTCATATCATCAACGACCAGTGGGCCCTTCGCTACGATCACCGGATGGCCGAGGTGGTGGCACGCCACGGGGCGCCGTTAATTCTCATGCACAACCAGAAGGGTACTGAATACAGGGAATTAATGGGGGATATTATTGAGTACTTTAATGAAAGCATTGCCTGCGGGATGGAAGCAGGTATAGACCGGAACAAAATGATTGTCGACCCGGGCATCGGCTTCGGCAAGAATCCGGAGCAAAATATCCAAGTGATGAGCAGGCTGGCCGAACTGGAGTGCCTGGGACTGCCTGTTTTAATCGGCACCTCCCGCAAATCCCTGATCGGCAAGGTGCTGGAACTGCCCGTGGAACAGAGGATGGAGGGCACCGCCGCCACGGTCTCGGTGGGTATATCAAACGGCGCGGATATAATAAGGGTGCATGACGTGAAAGAAATGTCCCGGGTGGCCAGGATGACCGACTCCATGGTCCGCCGCAAGATATCAGGAGGACATTCCAATGGATAAAATAATTCTGTCAGGCATGAAATTTTTTGGCCGCCACGGTCTCGGTGGGTATATCAAACGGCGCGGATATAATAAGGGTGCATG
>CBEULQ010000828.1:0-1846 GCA_965543975.1 uncultured Desulfocucumis sp.
CCGTCCTCGAAGGTCGGGGATAAACAGGCAATTAAGGAAAGGGGACACACCTCTAGTTAAAGCCTGACTTTGGGGTGAGGAATGTCCCCAACGTATTCAAACTAAGTTCGCTTTAAAGGTCAGGGGACACACCTCTATTGAGAGCGTAGCTTTGGGGTGAGGAATGTCCCCAACGCATGTTCGGTAGGGGAATAACCCCTTCCGAACCAAGGCTCACTTATATTTATGTCCCGTCATTAAGGGGTAATTCTTTGCAGGGTCATTAAATTATGGTAAAATATCCCCAGTGTGTTCTGGAGAGTGAATAAAATGAAGATCCTTGTGCTTAACGGACCAAATCTGAACCTGCTGGGAAGCAGGGAACCGGATATATATGGCCGTTTGACCCTGGACCAGATTAAAGGCCGGGTAACCGGACTGGCCGGGGAACTAAACGTGGAAATAGATTTCTTTCAGTCCAATCATGAAGGGGAACTTATAGACCGCCTTCACAGGGCTGACAGGGAATTTGAAGGTGTGGTATTTAATCCGGGGGCATACACCCACTATAGTTATGCTTTAAGGGACGCCGTGGCGGCCATATCCATCCCCGTGGTGGAGGTGCATATATCAAATATCCACGCCAGGGAATCGTTTCGTCAACACTCGGTCATTGCTCCGGAAGCCGCCGGCCAGATATCAGGCCTTGGTCTTAACAGCTACCTGCTGGGTCTGAGAGCCGTTGTGGATATTGCAGGGAGCAGGGGGAAAAGGGTTTGAAAACCAGAATTGACCGGCTTAGAAAAGGTATGGCCGAAAAAGGCGTTGAAGCCTTTTTGGTTATCAGGCCTGAAAACCGTTACTATTTGAGCGGTTTTACGGGAACATCCGGTGCGTTATTGGTGACTGCCGAGCAGATCAGATTTTTTACGGATTTTAGATACGTGGAACAGGCCAGACAGCAGTGCCCGTATTGCGAAATAATCTATATCAACCTGCCGCTGTTCGAGAGTTTACCGGAGCATCTGGTGCAACAGGATATCAGTGTACTGGGCTGTGAGGGGGATTTCCTGACTTTTCAGGAGTTTTCCGCTCTGAAGGAAAAACTTAATAACATAAAGTTAAAACCCATGGCGGGGGTTGTTGAAAAACTAAGGGAAATAAAGGACGACCAGGAAATTGAACGAATAAGCAGCTCCGTGAGTCTGGCTGACCGGGCGTTTGAACATATAGTGCCATTTGTGAAGCCCGGGGCTGTGGAATGTGAAATCGCCCTGGAACTGGAATTTTTTATGCGTAGACACGGAGCCTCCAGGACGGCATTTGAAACCATAGTTGCTTCCGGGCCGCGTTCCGCCATGCCGCATGGCGTTGCCTCCGACAGAAAGCTTCAGGCCGGAGACTTTGTGGTTATGGATTTCGGCGCAGTGCTTAAGGGCTATCATTCGGATATAACCAGGACTGTGGTTGTGGGTGAGCCTGACCAAAAGCAGCTTCAAATTTATAACATTGTTCTGGAAGCGCAGCTTGCGGCATTGGCCTCTGTAAGGGCGGGAACAGCAGCGGCCGAGGTGGATAATGCTGCCAGGGATATAATTGCGTCTAGCGGTTATGGGGAAAATTTCGGACATGGAACCGGCCACGGGGTAGGGCTGGTTATACATGAAAATCCCAGGGTATCAGCAAAGAGTGACGCCATTCTGGAAAAGGGCATGGTGGTAACAGTTGAACCTGGAATTTACATACCCGAGTGGGGCGGAGTCAGGATAGAAGACATGGTGCTGGTGGAGGATGGAGGCTGTCGTATTTTCACCGGCTCTCCAAAGAGCGGATTAATTGTCTGCGGCTGATGACTGAAAATACGACA
>CBEULQ010000829.1:0-1846 GCA_965543975.1 uncultured Desulfocucumis sp.
TGGTATATGGAAAATTATACAACTAATTGTTTTTTGCAGTTAGTAAATTATGAAAGGGGGATGCTACGGCATGGAAGGCAATGAAGTTTACTGTGAAAGAAAACCGCTGTTGAAGAATGAAGATTGGTGGGCCGTTTGGCTTGGGCTGTTTATATTTTTACTTGGACTGGGGCCAATCTTCGGATCGGATTTGCTTGGCTGGGTGGTTAAGTCGTCCACATGGATGGATATTTCCAAATCCATCGCTCCCATATCCAAGGCATACAAAAGCAGCATGTCCGGCGTAACCTCACTGTTGCTCACTTACTTATTCCTTCTTGTGGTCACTGCCATCGGAGCGGTTGCCATGGGCGCCAACGTTAAAAGGTATATTGCTGGCTTTACCATTATTTTCTGGATTACTTATTTATGCATGATAATTGGTGAAAACGCATATATTGCCGCTACTCCCGACAAGCAGGCAAAATTTGGCATAACCTGGTCGCTGAGCCTCGGTGAAATGGGTTTTGTGTTTGCAATGATAATAGGCTTAATAATTGGTAACTTCTTTACAGGGCTCGCCAAGTTTCTGGAGGATGCAGCCAAGCCGGAATGGTTCATCAAAACGGGTATAGTCATACTGGGCGCGGCCATCGGCATCAAAACTGTGGGTGCCCTGGATCTCGGCAAAACTGTTATTATCCGGGGTCTCTGCGCGGTTGTGGAGGCGTATCTGATATACTGGCCGGTGGTATATTTCGTTTCCCGCAGATATTTCAGGTTTACCCCGGAATGGGCCGCTCCCCTGGCCTCAGGCATATCTATCTGTGGTGTTTCGGCAGCCATAGCCACCGGCGGTGCCATACGTTCCCGGCCAGTGGTGCCGGTGGTGTTGGCGGCGGTTATTATAGTGTTTGTGGCCATAGAACTGCTGTTTTTGCCGTGGCTGGCATCTTTCCTGCTCTATCAGGAGCCTATGGTGGCAGGGGCCTGGATGGGTCTGGCGGTTAAGAGCGACGGGGGAGCCGTGGCTAGCGGCGCCATTACCGATTCACTGATACGGGCCAGGGCCTTAACTGAAATGGGAGTGAAGTGGGAAGAGGGCTGGATGCTTATGGCCACTACTACCACAAAAGTGTTTATCGACATTTTCATTGGTGTATGGGCTTTTATATTGGCTATCATCTGGTCTGTTTTTAAAATTGACAAATGCAGTGCCCAGGAGGCGGGCGACAAGGTTAAAGCCAGGGAGATCTGGGATCGCTTCCCCAAATTTGTTATAGGCTTTGTCATTACCTTTGCGGTTCTTCTGCTGGTTGGTCTGAATAATCCGGATTTGATTAAGAGCGCCCAGGAGGGTTCTAATCAGGCCAATGCCCTAAGAACCATATTCTTTGCCCTGTGCTTTTTCTCCATCGGCCTGGTCACTAATGTGCGCAAGCTGTGGAAAGCCGGGCTGGGGCGTGTGATAGCGGTGTATGCTGTCTGCCTATTTGCCTTTATCCTCTGGGTAGGCCTTTTGATATCGTGGATTTTCTATCACGGTATCATGCCCCCGGTGGTAGGGTAATGAAGGAATGTCCCTTAAATAATACGAGGAGGAATGGATATGGCTGAAGTTAAAATCATGGAAGCGGAACAGCAGCCGGTAAACGCCTTGTCCATAGAGGAGGAAGAATGGCATGATTTGCTTCCTGTGGAGAAAAAGCTTATCGGATATTCCCTGGGCTTGGGTGTAGTCCTGTTGGTTGTATTTATAGCTATTTTTGAAGTATTTTAATAAAGTTGTTAAAACTGAATTAATTAGAAATACGCCGCGATGGTTTCGGCGGTTTTCTTCATAATCAGGCTGCTTAGGATTTCCAAC
>CBEULQ010000830.1:0-1844 GCA_965543975.1 uncultured Desulfocucumis sp.
GTCTAACTGTTCCACATGCTTTATTAATGATCTTTCCTTTTTTCGGAGACCTTTCATATTATCCTCCATTAAATAAGTAGACGTATATACAGCAATATACCAATTACTATCTATCTTAAAGTTAGTATATATCTTTGTCAACTTTATGCCACGGATATGCCACGGGGACGTTTCGTCTGCCACCTTCAGTGGCACTCTCCACCCAGGAGCAAGCCAAGGCTTGCCCCTTGCTTGGTGGCAACCGAAACGTCCCCGTGGCTCACCCCCGTGGCTCACCGAGGTTGACTGACAGGTATATTTCTTTTTTAAGCAGTTTTCTCCGGTCCAATTTTGTTTTTCCGGTAGGCATTGGCGAAATTTCTGCAGTACCTGTCGCGGCCAAGTAATGCTTCAGTTGTAAGAAGTGTGGTTAAAATGTCTCTGTTACAGGGGTCCAGGATGGCGGAGTCCATACCTGCATAGACAGCAATGGTTAAAAAGTGTTGATTTACTATTTTTCTCAAGGGCATGCCAAAGGAAATGTTACTTAAACCTGAGGTTACTTTAATTGTGGGGTAGATTTTTTTTACAACTGTTAATGTCTCAATGAAGTTTAACAATGATTGGTTATCTGCCGATAGCGCCATTACCAGCGGGTCGATGTGGATTCTATCCGGGGCTATATCATACTTTTGGGCCTTTTCCACCAGTATTTTGGTTATGTCAACCCTTGTTTGAACATCAGACGGAATTCCCTTTTTATCACAGGTTAATGCAATAACCTGCCATTCTGTTCCCTGAATCATTGGGTAAATAACTTCACATTTTTCGCCTTCTTCAGATACCGAGTTAATTATGCCGGGGTGTTTTGCATATTTGAAAACCTGTTCAATAATTTTGGGATTGGGGCTGTCAATACATAACGGTTTATCAACGGCAGACTGAACAATATCCATCAGCCATTTTAGAGTTTCAGCCTCAATTTCCGGCGCAGTGCTTGCGCATATGTCAATGTAGTCGGCGCCTGCTTCAACCTGATTAATGGCAAGATTGCGAATAAATTCTTCGTCCTTGTCCTGTATCGCCTTTTTCACGCCCGGGATCGTTCCATTAATTTTTTCGCCGATAATTATCAATCCGAAGGCTCCCCCCTTATACTTTTGGCAATGTCTTTACACGTATATACATGTATCTATATACTACCATGTATGATCACTTTGTCAATACGGTAGTTTACCGAAATATTTAAATTTTCAGCCGGTTCAAAACGCAGCAAAAACAAAAAGCCGCCAAAATAAGATTGTGGGCGGCGAAACTCCGTTATTCCCTTTTTTAAAAACTAACACTCCGTTTTTTTCATATATTCCGATGGTGTTATCCCCATACTACGACGGAAAAGAGCGGAAAAGTGCCCGGAATTGACAAAACCGCATAAACGGGCCACCTCTTCCACCGAATATCCGCCCCGTTTTAACAGGGCTTCAGCATGTTGCAGCCTTATCTCCAACAAATATTTATAAGGAGTTTTCCCCGTCCGGGCCTTAAAAAGGCGGATAAAATAGAAGGGGCTTAAATTAATTTCCCGGCAGATGTCATTTATGCTGATTCCCGCATTATAATAAGCCTGCATGTAATCTATAGCCTTGCTTACATAATTGTTTTCCTGGGCGTATTTCTTAGGACCTATAGCGTCATTTTCCGTACAACGGATTAACTGCATGGCCAAATGCATGCAAATACTTTGGATCATCAAGGAATAATAACCGTTTAAATTTTCGACTTCACTTTCAAAAAGGGCAATTGTCTGCTGCAGCTGGGGACTGGGTGAACATTCCAATTTTTTGATGGTATCTCTTTTCCCTGTA
>CBEULQ010000831.1:0-1839 GCA_965543975.1 uncultured Desulfocucumis sp.
GGCCGGTTGATTTCCACTCCAGGATGCTTCGCTTTCCGCGGGGCGTGCGGTGAGCCTCCTCAGCGCTAAAGCGCCTGGGGGGTCTCACCTGTCCCGCTGATCCCGCAGGAGTCTACGCACCTTCCGTTCCAATCAACCTAGTACTGCTTAACCTATGTTTTAGTCAAACTATAAACCGTTCAAATCCCTGACTTTTTTAAGGGTTTTGGGCGGTTTTTATTTTATAATAAAGTTAATCTATTCGAAATGGGTGGTTCCAATGATGCCAATGCAACAATCGATCAAGCTAAGCCCTTATATGGGTCTCTATGATCTTATCGTGCCAAAGGATAATATGTTGCGCCAGATTAATGATCTGGTCGACTTTTCCTTTGTTTACGAAGAGCTCAAGGATAAGTATTGCCTTGATAATGGCCGGAACGCAATCGACCCCATTCGCATGTTCAAATACCTATTATTAAAAACCATCCATGACCTTTCGGACGTGGATATTGTTGAGCGTACCAAATACGATATGTCTTTCAAATATTTCCTGGACATGACTCCAGAAGAGGAAGTTATAGACCCGAGCTCCCTGACCAAATTCCGTAAATTGAGGTTAAAGGATATTAACCTCCTGGATTTGCTTATTAATAAAACGGTGAAGATTGCCTTAGAAAAAGATATTATCAAAAGTAAGTCCATTATTGTCGATGCCACTCATACAAAAGCCCGTTATAATCAGATGAAACCGAAGGAAGTCCTGATGGAGCGATCCAAAAAACTGAGGAAGGCGATTTACCAAATCGATGAAACCATGAAATCTAAATTCCCTGCCAAGACAAAGACTGATGTATTGGAAGATGAAATTGCTTATTCGCAGAAACTCATTGAAGTAATTGAAAAGGAACAACCCCTTACCCAATACCCGGCCGTAAAGGAACACCTGAATCTATTGAAAGAAACGGTCGCAGATGATATCGAACAGCTCAAGTGTTCAAAGGATCATGATGCCAAAGTTGGACATAAGACCGCAGACTCTTCTTTTTTTGGCTACAAGACGCATCTGGCGATGAGTGAGGAACGAATTATTACCGCAGCTGTCATCACCACTGGTGAAAAGAATGATGGGAAGCAACTTGAATCACTCATTGAGAAAAGCTTGGAAGCAGGATTGGAAGTTAAGACCGTTATCGGGGACGCAGCTTACTCTGAAAAAGATAATATAAAATACACCCAAGCGAATGAGCTGAAACTGGTGGCCAAATTAAATCCTCTGATCACACAAGGAAACCGCAAGAAAGAAGATGAGTTCGATTTTAACAAAGACGCCGGGATGTATGTATGTAAAGCAGGTCATATGGCGATAAGAAAAGCTCGTACAGGGAAAAAGAATGTAGGGGATAACCAAAAAGATACCTACTATTTTGATATTGAAAAATGCAAGCGGTGCCCTTTAAGGGAGGGTTGTTATAAAGAAGGTGCGAAAAGCAAGACATATTCCGTTTCCTTGAAGTCAACAGAACACTTAGATCAGGCAAAGTTTCAGGAAAGTGAGTACTTTAAGGAGAAATCCAAGGAACGGTATAAAATAGAGGCTAAAAATAGTGAGTTAAAACATAGACACGGGTATGATGTAGCTGCAGCCTCGGGTCTAATTGGTATGGAATTGCAAGGCGCCATGGCCATATTTACGGTCAATTTAAAAAGAATTCTAAAACTGCTAGGGCAAAAATAGAGGCAAAAGAGGACAAAAAAACAAGATAAGCCGGTTCAATTCTAAAAATACGGAATTGAACCGGCTTTTATCGTATAGGTTCTCAAGAAAATCTAAAAAATCGGCAGATTTTCAGTGGCCTC
>CBEULQ010000832.1:0-1836 GCA_965543975.1 uncultured Desulfocucumis sp.
GCTCCACCAATATTTCCATTAACTGGTCGGCTTGTTTCTCTTCATCAATGTGATAGCCATGACAGGGAATGTTCAACTGTTTATATGTGGTCATGCATAGATCAAGGTATTCCTTGTCGCCATCAATATGCACCACCGACCCTGGAAGGTCAAAACCCTCTATCTCTCCGTTGCCCTCCACAGCCCTCCTGAGCCCTTTCTGACGGTCCATATCCCTGCGCATATACACCTGCTTTTGTTTCTCCAGGTTCTCCTTGGCGCAGTTATGCCAGTAGGTGGAAACCTGGGTGGAATCGAGCTTTTTTAAGTCATCCAGCGCGGCTGTGGCTTCCAGTCGCAAATCCAGCCCTTTCAGCCTGGCCAGTTCAGTACCGCTTTTCGAGGTGAACATTCGGACAACTTTGAAATAAATATCGCATCCGTATGACAGGCGGCCCACCACGTCACCCGCTTTTATCGGCATTGGAGTACCCCCCCTCATTTCCAAATATCAATACATCCTATGGAAACGGGTGGGAAAGTGTGAAAAACCCAAAAATATATAAAAAGCACACCAACCGCCGGATTAACCGGTCATTTGGTGTGCTTATCCGCCACACTGGAAGCCCCAAAGGCCTCCGGTTTAATTTTAGCCTGAAAGCCGCTGCCCACCACCATGCCAACCACCTCCCGGATTAAATCCCGGGTTTCCCCCTGTTTGCCCACGTCAATGTGGATTTCCACCTCCAGATCATCCAGCCCGCTTTCCGCCAGATATTTAGCTACCATACCGCCCACCTCCAGACTAAGGGCGGTTTCGTAGAAAATTTTCTGGCGCAGGCTTTTGATTTTTCTCTGAAGCTTTTTTCTGTAATAATAGCGGGCTCCTTTACCCAGCCGGTGGATCACCACGGCTGTGATAAAGCATGTATCCGTTTTTACCTGCGAATCGGAGCCGATGATTAGTTTGTAGGAAGAGGACGGTAATCCGGTAATAAATTGGGAAATATCAGCCATCATCTGATCGAAAGTTATTCTGCCTCTGGTGGGACTGACAAAATACAAGAGCCTGCGCCTCCTGAATGTTTAACATTATCCGGTAACCTGGCGACTCCCCGGGCGATACGGGCAAACTCCTCCAGGGACAGGGTTTCACCTCGCCGGCCCGGGTCAACCCCGGCTGCATTAAGAATACCCGAAAGCAGTGTGCGATCAATGGAACTAAAGGCGCTGCCCAGGGCGTTTTGAATGGTCTTACGGCGCTGGCCGAAGGCACCCCGGACCACCTTGAAAAAAAGTTCTTCATCGGGAACATCCACTGCCGGCTTTTCCCTCCTGGTCAGGCGGACTACTGCGGAATCCACCTCCGGCCTGGGTATGAAAACGGTGTGCGGTACCCGAAACAGGTATTCCACCCTGGCATGATAGTTGACGGCCACCGTTAGTGAACCGTAATCCTTGGTACCCGGCACCGCGTTAAGCCTCCGGGCCACCTCATGCTGTATCATTATTACCATCAGCTTGAAATTGTAACGGCCGTTCAATATGTGTAAAATCAGTGGTGTGGTTATATAGTAAGGCAAATTGGCCATTATAACAAATGGCCGACCCTCCCTGTAAGCGTACTTTTCCCCGTAAACAAGCCTGTCGAAATCGGTCTCCAGGGCATCCCCCTGGACAACTTCAACATTTTTCAGGTCAGCCAGGGTTTCCTGCAATATGGGTATTAAATGGCGGTCAATTTCCACCGCCACCACCCTGCCGGCGATCTCCGCAGCCTCCCTGGTTAGGACCCCCAGCCCGGGGCCTATTTCCACCACTGTATCGTTTCTGTTAATGCCCCCCGACCCCACTATT
>CBEULQ010000833.1:0-1834 GCA_965543975.1 uncultured Desulfocucumis sp.
GGAAATTATCCACTTGGATAATTTCCTATCTCTAAAATATACTATACTACATCTATATTATATTGCCCTTCTTCTAAAATACATTTTATAAAAATTTTTTACGCCAACACGACCCTCAGCCAGCATAGCATTTTTTTATCTCCAGTGTTGCGCTTATTTCCTTACGGGCAACAGAGATGTAATTCAACAGCCGATCCTTTTCCTCCTTGGTAACAGAGGCATGCTGGTCCAGTCCGTCCTTCAGCGCCCTCAACACATCCAGCGGGTTGATACATTGGGTGGTGGTCCTGATCAGCGCGGAAGACAGCCGGTTAATCACATAACGGGGGTCGACACCGCTCATTCCCTCATCCCCGAACTCATTATGCAGTTCGGCCAGGTCCTTTTGCTTGAACCCTTCGACGTCCTCACCATCATAAAGTTTCATTTTCTTGACCACGTCCATACCCTGCTTCTTGCTTTCTTTCAGTCGTGAAAGCACGGAGAATATGCTGGCGACCTTCAGGGCATGCGGGGCTATGTGTATATCTTTCAAATCACCCTGTTTTATAAGTTTTTCATAAATTTTAACTTCTTCCGAAACCTTCAGATTGTAAGGTATTTTCAGCACAATAATCCTTGACTGCAAGGCTTCATTCTTTTTATTGCCGATAAAGGCCTTGTATTCATTTTCGTTGGTGTGGGCGATAATCATTTCATCAGCATAAATCAAGGCGAAGCGCCCAGCCTTAAAATTACCCTCCTGGGACAGGGAAAGTAGGTTCCAGAGGAACTTCTCATCGCATTTTAGCATCTCCTGAAATTCCATAAGTCCCCGGTTGGCAATGTTTAATTCTCCATCAAAGCGGTATGCCCTGGGGTCGGACTCCGAACCATATTCGGTTATGGTGGAAAAATCCACACTTCCTGTTAAGTCTGCTATATCCTGTGATTTTGGGTCAGAGGGTGTAAAAGTACCTATACCGATGCGGTTGTCCTCGGAAAGAAATATCCTTTCAATTAGAACATTTTCAATCCTGCCGTTATATTCCGTTTCCAGCATCATTCTACAAGCTGGGCAGAGCTCGCCCTCAATGTGAACCCCGTATTCCTTCGTAACTTCCTCTCTTAATTCTCGTGGGATAAGATGCAGAGGTTCCTCGTGCATGGGGCAGCCCTTAATTACATAAAGAGCGCCAAGATCGGTATAGCTGAACTTTTCCAAACCTCTCTTTAACATGGCCACCAGAGTGGATTTACCACCGCTAACGGGTCCCATCAGTAAAAGTATCCTTTTACGGACATCCAATCTCCTGGCGGCAGGATGGAAATATTCCTCCACCAACTTTTCCAATGTTCTGTCAAGACCGAAAATTTCATTAACAAAGAAATTGTACCTTTTGCTCCCGACATCCAGTTGATCCACTCCTGCGGCTTTTATCATTTCGTAAATTCTGGAGTGGGCCAACTGGGACACGTAAGGCCTTTCCCTGACGATTTGCAAATAATCCTGAAAGGTTCCCTCCCAGGCCAATTTTTTTTCCAGCGATCGATGTTCTTCAAGCCTTTTGAAAAAATCCACGACCACTCACTCCTTCCGTGGTAGCATTTTTACCTCCAACCACTGCGTTTTTTTTTCAGGCTAAATGAATACTACATTATATGCCACCCTCCAGGAAAGAATACTCCGCCCCGGTTCAGCATACATGAAAAAAACGCCAATTTCGACAACTGGCGGTTTGTTTTAAAATATTTCAATACAATTCAATTTTTTTAAAACCGTCAGCCGGAGTTGCATTTCACTCCGGCCAGCCGGTAGATATCTATAGTATTGCCCGGTTTGTAATCTGAAATC
>CBEULQ010000834.1:0-1833 GCA_965543975.1 uncultured Desulfocucumis sp.
GCTACAGGAAATCCCCTGGCCTGCAGGCCCGCCACCAGTTCGTCCACACCGCGCTTGGTGCGGCAGAAAATTATTGCCCTGTTCAATTCCACAATGTCCAGCAGCCTTGCCAGGGAATCCAGTTTATCCCTATCCCTGGTTTCATAGTATACCTGATCTATCTGCGGAACGGTAAGATTGTTCCTGCTAACGGTGATAAACTCAGGTTCCCGCAGGTAACGCTGGGCCAGGGACAGTACTTCCCGGGGCATGGTAGCAGAAAATAGCAAGGTCTGACGTTCCTGGGGAGTAGCTTTAAGTATCGATTCCACATCGTCAACAAATCCCATGTCCAGCATTTCGTCCGCCTCGTCCAGGACCACCATTTTAACAGTGGAAAGGTTCATTGTTTTCCTGTTTAGGTGGTCCAACAAACGGCCCGGGGTGCCTATGACCACATGCACCCCCTGGCGCAACGCCCTTATCTGCCTGTCAATGGACTGCCCGCCGTATATGGGCAGGGTACGTATCCTGCGGTGCCTGCCTATGCGAGAAATCTCCTCTGCCACCTGGATAGCCAGTTCTCTGGTCGGCGTAACCACCAGGGCCTGTACTCCGGTCCTGGTATTGACCTTCTCCACGATGGGAATGCCGAAGGCTGCGGTTTTTCCCGTCCCGGTCTGGGCCTGACCGATTACATCCTTCCCTTCCATTAGCAACGGTATCGCCTGGGCCTGAATGGGAGTAGGTTCCTCAAATCCCATATCCGTAAGCGCCTGGCCGACCCGCCGGCCCACTTTTAACTCACCGAAATCAACGTTTTCTCTAAAAGCGGTCATTAAACAACTGCCTTTCCCATATAATTTACAACTTACTTTGCGGTTAAATACTGACGCAGCATTTCCAGCGCCTCCCGCACTGTTTTCATGCGGATTTCACTTCTGCTGCCGCTGAATCGCAATTCCAGGTCCACAGTAGCTTCCGGGGTGGACAGACCCAGGTACACCAACCCTACCGGCTTCTCCGGGGAACCTCCACCCGGACCTGCGATTCCGGTTACGGAAAGCCCTATATCCGTCCCCAGCAGATTTCTGGCGCCAAGTGCCATGGCCCTGGCTACCTGGGGGCTTACCGCCCCGTATACACTCAAATCCCGGGCGTCGACCTTGAGCACCTTTTCCTTGACCCCGTTGTCGTAGGCCACGACGCCTCCCTTAAAGTAATCGGAACTTCCGGGAATATCTGTAATCCGGGCAGAAATAAATCCTCCTGTGCATGACTCGGCCAGGGCCAGGGTCAATCCCCTTTCCCTCAGCAATTCACCTATAACAGCGGGTCCGGAATTATCGTTATGCAGCGTTGCCATCATCATCACCTGCCAGGTGGTCTGTTGAGAAATTTGGGTTGTGGACATTCGGACCAAATGATATTAATTCTCCATACCGGTTTAATCACCTGCAAAAAATGTTTAAAAGGCCGTAAAAATCAAACCAGCTGTGATGTACAACGATGTACCCCTACCAGTGGAATGAATTTACGACCTTTTTATATTATTGCCGGAAGGAAGGCAAATTATTCCTGTATATCAGGCAGCCTCACACCTCAATATTTCCCTCAACCTGTCACCGCTGATTTTTTCCTGCTCCAGTAGTATTTCCACAATTCCGGAAAGAGCCTTTTTAACCCTGACCAGGTAGTTCCTGACCCGCTCCTCCTGATCCCTGAGTATACCGGTGACTACCCGGTAACGAATACCCTGGGGAAGTGTTTCCGGATCCACCACGCCCAGTTCCGACATGCCCGCCCGGGTTTCCGGAAAAAGCGTCTATAACCATCCTTCGGTTCGTCGGTTTT
>CBEULQ010000835.1:0-1833 GCA_965543975.1 uncultured Desulfocucumis sp.
GTCCCTGTGCAAAAGATTTGGGACAGGTCCGTGCCCCGCCCTCTGCACAATTTTTTTCCAGAGTTTATTAAGAAGCGCTATATCCTGGGCAAGGTCCTCCTCGTCGACGCCTTCGGCCACAGTCCTGACAATTACTCCCATACCCTCCGGCTTTACCCGCCCCGCCAGCTCTTTAAGCCTTTCCCTTTCCTTTTCATTTTCAATCCGGCGGGATATGCCAATATAATCCACCGTGGGCATCAATACCAGATAACGCCCCGGCAGGGTTATATGAGTGGTTACCCTTGGCCCCTTAGTCCCGATAGGTTCCTTCACTATCTGGACAATAATCTCCTGGCCGTGTTTTAAAATGTCGCATATGTTAGCTCCCAGGGCGGAGCTTGTGCCCTGGCCGTCAGGCGAGCGGGCCGGCATGGCATCCTCCACATACAAAAAGGCATTTTTCTCCAGACCGATATCCACGAAGGCAGCCTGCATACCAGGCAGTACATTTTCCACTTTGCCCTTGTATATATTCCCCACCAGGCGCTGATTAACCGAACGCTCAATGAATATTTCCACCGGCACCCTGTCTTCCAGCATTGCCGCCCTGGTTTCTTCATCGCCGACATTAATGACTATTTCTCTAAACATATACTAACCTTCCTCAAATAAAAACATAATAATAAAATCAGGTAGTCAGAATTCAGTAGTCAGAATTCAGTAGTCAGAATTCAGTAGTCAGAATTCAGAATGGCCCGAGAATATACTTCCAGCAATTTACTAACCTCTTGCAAAAAAAGTTTTGTTTCAGAAATATCACCGTATACAAGATCTTCGGCTACGCCTACTCCTGTTATCTTCGCCGGTTCTCTCATTCTGACTCCTGACTCCTGAACTTCTGACTCCTAAACAGTCACTTTTGTTGTAAAACTGATTCAAGGGAGTCGCCTCCCGGTGCGTAAAGAGCTTCCCGGGATATTTGAACACCGTATTCAGCCACCGGGAGCCCACAGTGGCCGGTAAGAGCCGATACGACCTCTTCCGGCCTTATGTTGCCGGTACTGCCGGTTTTAATAACCATTTCCAGCACCGCGCCGTTATCATACCAGCTCTCCAGTTCCAGACTAAATATGCCCTTGCGTATATCGTAAGGCTTTTCTTTTCCATCTTTAGCCTTTCTGGTTACGGTAACCTCAGGCAAAGACAGAAATCCGGATATGCATGAAGTAAGCCGCTCAGCATCAATTCCATGGTGGAAATCAATATGCACTTTATACCTGGCGCTGTCAATCAGGGCCATAACTGCCGGGGCATTATCCGCCATCCTGAAGGAACGATTTATATCGATACCCCCGGGCAGGGTGCGGTTTAACTTTTCCGCAATTTCAGCAGGGTTAATGTTCTCAACCAGATCTATTTCCATATATTCGTCCCTACCGGGAACGCCCACCGGAAGTGGAGAACCGAAGCTGAATCTGGGATGAGGATTGAAGCCCTGGGAAAAAGCCACCGGCAGTCCCGCCCGGCGTATAGCTCGCTCAAAGGTTCTTAGCATGTCCAGGTGGGATATGAAACGAGCCGGACCTTCCTTGCTATAGCAAATTCCGTAACGGTTCAAAGTTCTCGTCACCTCCCGGCAGTTCAGGTTTTATCTCCAGCGCCGGGCAAAGGCCGCACCCCGGGCACCTGCCGGCCCTGCAGTCGGGAGTTGCCATACCCTGCATGGCCCTCCTGTGCTCCCGGATTAGATAATTTTTATCCACCCCGGTCTCTATATGGTCCCAGGGCAAAATTTCATCCTAAGTTAAGCGCCGGTACGCGGAGGCGCCGGGGGCCATCCCCGTGTCCCGG
>CBEULQ010000836.1:0-1829 GCA_965543975.1 uncultured Desulfocucumis sp.
TAGTTTGAAACAGGAAATAGTTTAAGTGGATATGTCTAAACAAAATCAAGACTGTTGTTAATTCTAAACAAAAATATGAAGGTGTGATATATGAAAATAGTCAAGGAAACCGTCAGCAAATGGATGCATGTTGGAACGTTACTAAAAGTGAATGCACTTAATTATCCTGACCAACTAGGCTGCCAGGATAAGTTCAAGAGTTTTACTTTCAAAGAATGGAACGAACGGGCATGTCGGCTGGCTGATGCTTTGAAGAACATGGGAGTCGGCTATGGCGAACGGTTCGCCGTGATTGCTTATAACCGTGTTGAATGGATGGAGATCTACGCTGCTTGCGCCAAGGGTGGCCAAATAGCGGTTCCCATTATGTTCCGACTGGCGCCGGTGGAATACGATTATATTCTGAATAACTCCGGCTGCAAAGCTTTTATTGTGGAAGATTCCTTCGTAAATGATGTTAATAGTATCCGTTGTAATTTGACATTAATTCCCCCAGAAAACTACATTTATTTGGGAGAGGATGAGGTTCCCCCCGGCTATGTCCAATACGAGAAAGTCGTCTGCGGAGGTAACCCGGCGGAACCGGTAATAGAGGTGGATGCGGCTGCCCCCTGGACAATTATGTACACCTCGGGGACTACCGGTCGGCCCAAAGGGGTTGTGCGGACACACGAAAACAACGTAGCCCATTATCTGCTTAGCAACATGAATATGGGAGTAAAACCCACTGACAAACCTCTTATTGTTATGCCTATGTGCCATGTGAATTCTATTTACTATACTTTTTGCTACACCTATATCGGAGCGCCGGTTATGATTTATAACATGGTCAGCTTCGATCCCGAAGACCTCTTAAAGACTATAGCTGAAAATAGGATTACCTTTACATCCCTTGTTCCGACCCATTACATGATGCTATTAGCCCTTTCTTCAGAGGTTAAGGCCCGTTATGATGTAGGGAGTATGCGTCAACTTCTCATATCTTCGGCTCCAGCCCGCCGTGATCTGAAACTCGCTATTCTAAAGCATTTCCAGTCGGCGGAATTGTGGGAGGCTTACGGTTCGACCGAAACGGGTCTGGTCACTCTCCTAAGGCCGGAAGATCAATTTAATAAATTGGGTTCCATTGGTAAGGAAATATTTGGCATAGACATAATTAAGATTCTTGACGAAAATGGCCGGGAGGTGGCTCCCGGAGATGTTGGTGAGCTTTACGTTCGCTCACCGGCTTGCTTCAGAGAATATTGGCAGAACTCAAAGAAGACGATGGAGGCGTTTCGGGACAAGTGGTGCACAGTAGGGGATATGGCCAGGAGAGATGAAGACGGCTTTTATTACCTGGTTGACCGCAAGGCCAATATGATCATCACCGGGGGGGAAAATGTCTACCCGTCAGAGGTAGAAAATGTTGTTGGCAGTCATCCGGCGGTAAAAGATGTCGCCGTGATTGGTGTTCCCGAAGATAAATGGGGTGAGATCGTTATGGCCGTTGTAATACTGCATGAAGGATACAAGGCCGGCGATGATTTGGCTCAAGAAATTATTGATTTTTGCCGGGATAAGATAGCCGGTTTCAAGCGGCCCAAGGTTGTTCAGTTTGTTACCGAGACAGATATGCCCAGGACCGGTACCGGTAAAATTATGCACCGGGCCTTGCGGGCCAGGTATGGTACGTGGAGCGATACGACATCATAGAGGATAATTTTTGCCGGTACTTTAAATTGGTCTTACTTAAACAGTTGATGCAATGGAGAGGCATGCCAGGAAGGAAGTTTCCGGCAAGATATAAAGGTTAGTTTTGAACAGGTGTTGGGCTAGATGTTTCAGAT
>CBEULQ010000837.1:0-1828 GCA_965543975.1 uncultured Desulfocucumis sp.
CCTCGGCAATATCGCTTTTTTTGGATTTACCCAAAATTACACCGGCGTCCTTCAAATCTTTAATCACCATCTCCGGTTTAAACTGCCTGCTGGCCTCCTTGCGCCCCAGTTTCCGCCCGGCGCCGTGTGAACAGGACATAAACCCCTCCCTGCTGCCCAATCCCCGGACGATGTAACTATAGCTTCCCATTGCCCCGGGAATGATACCCAGTTCATCCCGCTCGGCTCTAATGGCGCCCTTTCGGTGGACCCACACGCTTTTCCCGTAGTGCTGTTCAAAAGCAGCATAGTTATGATGTGCATTCACCTCAAGGGATTCCCGTATACCGGAAAACCCGACGTATTTTTTTACCATGTTGTATAGTATACCTTTGACGGCGGTCATCATCTTCTCCCTGTTTTCCCGGGCAAATTCCAGGGCAAAATTCATCCACTCAATATAGGCCGCCCCATCCCCGGACTCCACCGGAAGGTAGGCAAGCTGCCACTGTCTGGGCACCGGGGAATCCCACTTTTCATTAAGCACTTCCGCCCTTTTGTTGAAATATTTGCATACCTGCAAGCCAAAATTACGGGAGCCGGAGTGGATCATAACGGCGGTATTGTTGTTTTCATCAGCCTGTATTTCAATAAAGTGGTTGCCGCTGCCCAGTGTCCCCATCTGGTAAGATATCTGGTCAATTTCTCTCATTAACTCGGGATTCTCCGAAGCGGCGCTGACATACCCGCTGAAGCTATTAAGAACGCCGCAGGGCTGGGGGGTTTTATGTCGCTCGAAGCCCACCGGAATGTTGCGCAGTATATTCCCAACTATGGCCTGAATCAGGTTGCCGGAACCGGTTTCGGTCTTCAGCAAAATATTAACCGGTATATCGGTCTGAACGAAAACCATACCGCAGCCAATGTCATTTCCCACGGCGTGGGGTATTATTACCCCGTCGCAGGCAATAACGCCACCAATGGGCATACCGTAACCCTGGTGGGTGTCAGGCATAAGGGCCACATGCCGGTGCACAAAGGGCAGGTTGGAAAGATTCAGCGCCTGTTCAAGGCAGCCCTTGTCCAGGCTGTCCCTGTCATCCAACCATATCTTTATAGGTACTTTCTGTTTTTTCTTGTCGAAGACCACAAACATTAAGACATCCCCTTATCATTATACTTCATTCATATCCGGCCTTACAGCAGTGCCCCCCCGGCTGCGGCATATTAAAGCCGGCTTGCGGTTAACCTAACTTCGGAGGTGTGATTATGCCCAAAAAAAAGGACAGGGATGAAATTCCATTGAGTTCCTATTCACCACCGCCCTTCAAGGTCGACAATCCGTCAATCCAGACCGCTCCGCCCAAAAACCTCAGCCCCGGCCCCTATCCCAGCAAGGACACCTTTCCTGAAGCCGGAAAGAAAGAGTTTTTAAAGTAAACTGCCGCCCCGCAACGGGGCGGCATAATTATTATACATGGGAATAAGCCGTAAACCAATTCAACCTATTGATTGTTTAACTGCGTTCCATTTCAGGAACCCTCTGCATATATTGGCAATATAAGTGAGCCTTGGGTTCGCCTTCCGAACCCTTAGAGCGAACTTAGTTTGAGCTTTACAGCCTGTTTATCCCCGGCCTTCGAGGACGGGGTCTTACAAGCTGTTAGCGAGATAAAGAACCAGAAAAAGGAGGTATTACCATGGTAACCAGCAACTTCAGCCCATTATCCATCGGTCTTACGCCGATTATTTGTTTATTAGTAATAATTATATTACTATTGCTGGTAATTATAGCTATTTTGCTCGCAAATAGATGCCATTAGATAATCAGTTACCGCTCTCCTAAAAC
>CBEULQ010000838.1:0-1822 GCA_965543975.1 uncultured Desulfocucumis sp.
CTGCGGTGGAGCATAGGGTCGTGAAAATTGGGTGTGCACTGGCCGCCGTGCCAATGTGGTATTAATTGGGGACATTCCTCACCACAAAGTCAGACATTCATAGAGGTGTGTCCCCTGACATACGTTGGGGACATTCCTCACCCCAAAGTCGGACTTTCATAGAGGTGTGTCCCCTGACCTTAATAAGGAGGTATTTTTATGGAGTTATGGGTTAGTGAAATGCAGACCGAGGATATGAAAATCAGCTGCAGGGTTGTCAAAAGCCTGCATTCCGAGGTGACCCCCTTTCAGAAATTGATGGTGGTCGATACAAAACAGTTCGGCCGCATGCTGCTTCTGGATAATATAATTCAAACCACTGTGGCGGACGAATTTGTCTATCATGAAATGATATCCCATGTGGGATTAAACACCCTGCCTAACCCCCGTAAGGTTCTGGTTATTGGAGGAGGCGACGGAGGTTCCATTCGCGAAATAATTAAGCATAAATCCGTGGAAAAGGCGGTACTTGTGGAAATAGACGGAAAGGTGATAGAGGCCGCTAAAAAATTTCTGCCGGAAATCAGCTGCGCCCTTGACGACCCAAGGGTTGAGGTGCTGGTGGATGACGGAATTAAGCACGTAAAGGAAAATAAGAATACATACGACATGATCGTTGTTGATTCCACCGATCCCATAGGACCGGCCGAGGGGTTGTTCGGCAAGGCTTTTTATAAGGATGTTCACGATGCCCTTACAGAAGACGGGGTTTTTGTGGCCCAGACAGAATCGCCTTTTTTCAACCGTGAACTGATTCCCAGGATTTATAATGACGTTTCAAGCATTTTCCCGCTGGCCAGACTGTTTTTGGCCAATGTACCCACTTATCCCGGCGGATTGTGGTCCTTCACCATGGGCAGCAAAAAGCACGACCCTGTAAAGGTGGATATCTCAAAATTACCTGACCTGAACACTCGTTTTTACAGCCCGGAAATTCACCGTAGCTGTTTTGTTCTGCCGCCTTTTGTTCAGGAGCTTGTTAAATAGAACAATAAAAAACTGGGCGGCGTAAATGCCGCAAACAAAAAAGCCGCGGTAGAAATAACCGCGGCTATAAAGGTAAGGGGACACACCTCTATGAAAGCCTAACTTTAGGGTGAGGAATGTCCCCAACGTATGTCAGGGGACACACCTCTATTGAGAGCCTGACTTTTGGGCTGAGGAATGTCCCCAACGTATGTCAGTGGACACACCGCTACCGAGAGCCTAGCTTTAGGGGTGAGGTATGACTCCAACGTATATGCATGATTCATCAGGCAAAACATTAGTGGTGGGAAGATTCCTTAACCTCTACTGGGGAAGAAGCCATAGTCATATCCTTGGCTGTTTCGCTGACAAACATGGCCACTATAGCCGCCAGTAAAGCAAATCCTAATGAGAGCAAAATTCCGTTACCCAAAACATACACCCCCTTTAAAAATTATATTATATTTTATTATTTCCGGCTGATAATAACTTCACTTATATAATTATTTAACATAAAACCGGATAATCCTTCATCAAATCGATTCCCAGTCTACATATTTTATAGTACCCTGGCAACCCTTTTAATAAAATCGTGAGCCTTTTCAAACAACAGTCCGGTCACAAACCACAGGGGGGCCATATCCAGCCTTATCAGGCCATGAATTTGCCAGCGCCCGGAACCTGAATAGTCCCAGGGACTATATCCGGTAAAAAGCCGGATTACCCCCCCTGTGACATATTCTATGGCCAAAATTAATACCGTCCAAATCAAACCCCTCAGCATAACCGGCCAGTATCTGATGCGGTCATGTACCGG
>CBEULQ010000839.1:0-1820 GCA_965543975.1 uncultured Desulfocucumis sp.
CAATTCAATTAAAGTGAACCCTTTTTGTTCTTTAAGCAGCGAAGAAATTATTTATGTCCCCCCTTCTATAAATGAAGATAAGGACACATAACGCTCTCCATTTTTGTAGAAGACCACCACCGTCACATTATAGCCCTCTACACTGCCATCCACATAGGTCACTTCTTCCACACAGAAATTCCGGTCCCGGTCCGGGTCTTTAACAAGAACATCCTCACTACTCACATACTCCGGATCACTGGCATAATTGTCCATGGAATAGTGCAGTTTTTCCAACTTTTTCTCCGCCTCGGCAACGGCTTGGCTTCTTTGCCCGGTTTCAAAAATACTTGTGATGTTCCACCCGAAAAATATAGTAAAGGAAACAACAAGTATGGTCAGCACCGCCATTGCCACCAATACTTCCACCAGTGAAAACCCTTTGTTTTGGGAAAGTACTTTCATAGCCCCACACCACTTTGCTTTTTTGTTAATATGTTCAGCCTTACCCGATCGCCGGAACATAAATGCCCCGTGCATTGAACCTTCAGTTAACTGTTATTGCACCGGTTATTTTGTAAACTGCCGGAACTTCTAGTGGCCTTCAGCCTTTTTCTGAATCCGGCATACGCTTTCCGGCATATACTCATATTTTTATCCATTTACCTTTATCCCGCCAGGTTGAGTTTGACGGTTCCTGGGATGGCTCTTGGCTATTTAAGAATAGTGAGGGAGGGCCCTCTGGACCCCAGATCAACGAATTTAAAAAAGTAGTATCTAGGGAACTGCTTGCCGTTATCTGTGAAGCACCATTTAAAGTGCATTCTTTCACCACTGCAGTACCTTGAATTTTTCCGCTTCCTGAAACCGACAGATCAGCATTTGGTGCATATATAATCATGGGATTGGCATCCGCTGCTCCGGTTACGGAAACACCGGTGCCTCCGGTTATAATATTGCCATCTATGTTATTGCTTCCGGAGATAGAAGAATTGGCTTTTTGTGCAAAAATGTTGCCTACAAAGCGCGTACTTCCTTTGAAATCTAAAGACTGGTTCCCCTTGAAAAACATGTTTAGAGAGTTATTATCACCGCCAAAGTTAACTTTGCTGCTTCCATTAATATCAAATGTTTCTTCTACATACAACAATAGCCTTCCATTTCCCTCCAATACAATATTCCCTTGTTGTATATCCAATTTTTTTACACGTATTATTCTATCGCTTCCACCTAACTTAATTACAACAGTGCGGTTACCGTATATTTTTATTAAATTATATTTACCAAATTTGTAATAACCTTCTTCATTAATGTCATTATCACTTATTTCATAATACTCCCCAGATTTCCAATCTGTTTTTAAATCGCCCCACTCATCTAAACCATCGGGAAATTCCGGAAAAATAGGTAAAGGATAATTACGTACTGACGGAAGATTAATAATTTCGCCATCCGGTATGTTTGTGTCCGGTCCCCTGCCCCAACCATTAAATTTAACAACCTCTTGCCAATCAGCTCCGGGACCTATATATAGATTACCGTTGTTGATATAACAGCTATATGCAAAGTTCACACTGTTAGGAGCTACAGAGTTGGTTGCTACATTACCGATTATCCCGGCACTTCCATTTAAATCTATTGATTCCTTGGAAAACAGGGCTAATAATATGTCGCCGCCACCGCCTCCTGTGCCGCCATCGCCTCCTGTGCTACCTTCGATATCACCCCATGGAATCATAAACTTTAACCCATTCTGTGCTTGTGCGGCCCCGGCCACTCCATCTCTTACAATACCAATAGATTCGATAATAAAATTATCATTATTATCTAATTCAATTTCA
>CBEULQ010000840.1:0-1806 GCA_965543975.1 uncultured Desulfocucumis sp.
ATGTTATAATTTGTATAATCGGCACCTTGGAAGGACTGACAAAATATGCATCCCCATAAACTTAATAGTATTAAAAAGCAACTTATTGAGTGGGGTTATCCGCAGTGCCTGGTGAATAAAATGAAGCCTGTAAGACTTCTAAAAAACTACCTGAAAGAAAAGCAAATTCAAGAGTATCAAATTGTTAAGGAAAAAGAATATTATTTGTCCCAACAACTGAAGAATCCGGAAGGTTCAGATAAAACCTAACTTTTTAACATAAGCATCATTTACATACAACGGCACCATTTGCATACAAGCGACTGACGGTGAAATAATATCGTTAAATCAATGAAAAGGAGCTGCGGCCATGGCGAAAGTCAACAAGAACGCTTCCAGAGCCCCGCAGAAAGAAAAAAAGGCGAGAAGACAAAAGCAGCAAAAAGAAGGCGAATAAGACAGGAATCCCCGCGCAGCTGGCGGGGATTCATTTTTTACCAAGTGTTTGGCTTAGAATAGTATATTTTTCGAGTTTCCCTCAAGATAATCCACGAACTGGCGGGCGGTCCTTCCGGAGCGGCCATTGTGCCACATTTCCCAGTGCAGCGCCAGCCGGTGCAGTTCTTCACGTTCAATTTCCAATTCACGCCGGGCCGCAAGCTCCTCTACAATTTTAAGGTAACCTTTCTGGTCGGGATTGGAGAATATCACTGTAATGCCGAAGCGGTCAGCCAGGGAAAGTTTCTCCTGCATGGCGTCTCCGGCGTGAACGTCATTCCCCTGGCGCTCCGAAAAGGTTTCCTTAACCAGATGGTGGCGGTTGGAGGTGACGTAAACCAGTATATTGCCGGGCCTGGCTTCAAGCCCTCCTTCCAACACAGCCTTTAAGGTTTTGTATTCGTGCTCCGATTCCTCAAAGGACAGGTCGTCAATAAATATTATGAATTTGTGTTTCTGGCCTGATACCATTCTCATTAACGCCGGGAGATCCCCCAGATCGGGTTTGGCAATTTCCACCATGCGCAATCCGCTTGACGCATAGGCATGCAGCAGTGCCTTTACGGTGGACGATTTCCCCGATCCCCGGTCACCGTATAATATTACATTGTTTGCCGGCAAATCCTTTAAAAAGCGTTCGGTGTTGTCAAGTATGATTTCGTGCTCGGCGGAAAGTCCGATGAGCTGTTCCAGGAGCACCGGGTCAGGATGGAGTATCCCCTGCAACGCTCCTCCGGCGGACTGTTTTTGCCACCTGAAAGCTGAGTAGCGGCTGAAAATCCCGCAGCCTGCCAGGTGGTAATATCCGGCCAGTATTTCTACTGCGTCTCCCCAGCAATCGGCTTTTTGAAAACTTGCTTTGGCCACCCGCCGGCGTTCCTCCAGCCACGCCCCGGCCGTTCCGGGAATATATTTTTTTTCTATGGCGTCTGCTAATTTCGTTTCAACGCCATTTTCCCACCCGGGCCAGGATTCCGGGTCCGGAGGAGGAGAGGTGATTATTTCCGATGCGGCGGTTTTTAACTGACGGGAACCCAGGCCGGCCAGTTCCTGTAGAATGACAAGGTCTCTGTCCGCCAGATCCTTCAGCCTTTGGCCCACCGCCTCTGGACCGCCTGTTGAGGCCAGGCGGCTGAAAGGGTTTTCATCATCCAGTACCAAGTCCAAAATGCATTCCGGCCAGTTGCTTTCCAGGGCCAATGCGCAGAAATTGTGATAGTTCCTGAAAATATCATCCGGTGAGGGGTCCCGGCCAGCCAAACTGGTTAACAAATCTCTAAGGGAGCGCAAAACTTCAGTGTCTGCCAGCTTTCTATAAATCAACAGCGA
>CBEULQ010000841.1:0-1803 GCA_965543975.1 uncultured Desulfocucumis sp.
TCTTACGCCGTAACCACAAATGTTATTAAACAATGGGATCAAGGACTTTTATTTAAAATCCTTAATAATATTGAAGACGTAGTTATGGTGCTTGATTCGGACACCACCATTGTGTACGCGAATAAGGCTTACGCAAAAATTCTGGGAGTACCTGTTCAAAAAGTATTGGGGCGCAGGCTCGATTCCATCGAGCCCAATTCTCTTGCAATTAAAGTATTGCGGTCAGGCAAAGCTAATCATAACCAGAAGGACTGCCTTTCTTCAGTTGGCATCGATGTAATTGGACGTGCGTTTCCACTTTTTGAAGGGGATATAGTGGTGGGCTGTGTTTCAATTTTTAATAACATAACTAAAGTAGAAGAGTTGAGCAGGGAATTGCAGCGAACCAAAGAAGTAGCTGATTATTTGCAGGATCAGTTAAATCAGCGGGAGCAGTTGCCACTGTCATTTAAGGAATATGTAGGACAGAACAGCCGTTTGAGGGAAACCCTGGAGTTAGCGGCAAAAGTGGCCCGAACTAATAGTACTGTACTTATCCTGGGTGAAAGCGGAGTGGGAAAGGAAGTTCTTGCCAGAGCCATTCATAATTGCAGCAGGCGGAAGGATAAACCTTTGATTAAGGTGAATTGTGCGTCCATACCGGAATCCTTGCTGGAAAGCGAGTTGTTCGGGTTTGAGGATGGAGCTTTTACAGGGGCAAAAAAGGGAGGCAAGCTGGGTAAATTTGAACTGGCTCACGGGGGCACCATATTTTTAGACGAAATCGGTGATATGAGCATAAATATGCAGGCTAAAATTTTGCGGGTATTGCAAGAAAGAGAATTAGAACGGGTTGGTGGCACAAAGACCATAAAGTTGGATATTAGAGTAATCGCAGCTACAAACCGGGATTTAGAAAAAATGATTAATGACGGCAGTTTTCGCCGTGATTTGTATTATCGACTCAATATTGTGCCTCTACATCTATTGCCTTTACGCGAGCGTAAGGATGATATCCTCACTCTCGCCCAAAAGTTTCTTACACAGTTCTCGGAGGAGGCCGGTCAAGAATTAACCCTTTCTCCGAAAGTGATAAGCATTTTGCAGGCCTACGACTGGCCGGGCAATGTTAGAGAGTTGCAAAATGTATTGGAGCACGCCAGTATTGTTCGAAGTGGAACGCAAATTGAAGCCCGGCATTTACCGGCATACTTGCTCCCAATCAGTAATGACTGCCAACCAGGCGGCGAAGACAAACCGTTTGGTTTAAAGGAAACCGTAGCAAAAGTTGAACGGGAATTAATATTAGCGGCTTTGGCGGACAGCAATAACAACCGAAGCACTGCTATAAGAGCATTAGGTATTTCCCGCCGTGCATTCTATGAAAAACTGCGCAGGTATAAAATTGAAGACCATTCCGAAAGTAATTAAGGACAGGCTTTCTAAAACCCGTCCTTAAAATATAACGTCAGTTTTTATCTCGTTAACAACCTGTAAGACCACGTCCTCGAAGGTCAGGGATAAACAGGCATTTAAGGATAGGGGACACACCTCTATTTAAAGCCTGACTTGGGGTGAGGAATGTCCCCAACTTATTCGAAACCCTATCCTATTATTGGATAATTTAGGTGTGGCCCCTCAAATCCCTTTTGATCTCATGTATATCCAAATTAATTTGATACATACTACAAGTGAGCCAGCACAAACACCACTCTGGGCTACAGTGCACACTACCAAGAAGTAGTAGCCGTGGCTACACTCCGAGATATGGACGGCGATTCCACTGATGATTGACTCACGGAGACGTCAGAAGTCTCCGGATGA
>CBEULQ010000842.1:0-1802 GCA_965543975.1 uncultured Desulfocucumis sp.
GCAAGAACAAATGCAGCCGTAATGACCTTGCGAAATCCCTGACTCAATAATTCTCCCCCTTATTTGTACAACGCCGCTGAAAGATACTATATATGTTTATACAACGCCGCTGAAAGATACATTACATGGGTTTAGGCACTTTTTGGGATTCATCGGATTCATGTCTTATTTTTGCCTCGCATATCTGGCAGAATACCACGGGTGTTTTTTTTCTTGCATCATCCTCATCGTCATAAGGATCCGGCTTAAACTCCTCCAGTTCAACAGGCCTTCCGCACATCATGCAACGTATTTGCATGGAAAACACCTCCAAATATAATTAATTGTCCAGGGCGCCACCAGTGTATTTTCGCCCCGGATCTTTAAAATTCCTGCATGCCAAAGCATGTCGATTAATGTTAATCATTTATACAGTTAACCACTCGAGATATTATAAACCAGAATTGGATGCCGCTCCTAATGGGAAGTGTGAGGTGAGAAATTAGAGGTGAGATCCTTGTAGGAATTTGCTTTAGCAAATTCCTTATATGCTCACTTCTCACTTCCCATGTCTCACTTCTCAATTTCCCGGTATTAAAAGAATGTCTTCAAATCCTCTGCCAGTGTTTCAGGCATATGCAGGGTCCAGGGGTCGTTGTGCAGCATTTGAAGGTGGCTTACGTCGCTTCCCACCACCGGGAAAATGGTATAGCGCCCCACTATCCTGGCGTGGATTCGGAAGCCCTCATCTGCCTTAGGGGCAAAATACAAAGCAGCGTTGAATGCCGGTACGTTAACGGAATCATAATAATCTATCACCTTTTTAAAACCGTGCAAAAGGTTTTTCAGGCCACCCTGAGACAGATCTTCCGGCGATATGCCGTCTGGCAAAACCGCCGTGACATCCACCAGCGCCCTGGGGGCAAAGGTAGCCAGCCAGTCCACCGTACCGGTTTTGCCGATATATCTATCTCCTTCCCTTTCAAGTTTTACAAGATCGTCCCAGAAGTTGGCGGTATTATTTTTCCTGTATTCATTGGCGGCTTCTATCATCTGAGCATCGTAACTGGAAGGCTCTGGGCCGCTAATAACCTGTAAGTGGGGATGGATTAACGAGCCGCCGGCATAGGGCATGTAATTCCAGTTGATTGAGCAATAACCGGTACCATCCGGATCCTTTTCTGAAGCGATTTTAAGGAACTCCATACCGGCATTGAAACTGTCCAGCATTAATTCCACCGATATCTCCCGCATAGGTACATAATGCCGGGGAGTCATAACCACCACCGCAGTATGCTTCTCGTAGGGGTGCAGATTGGGAACCAGCACCGCCTCCCCCACCTTTAGACGTCCGCCCGGGATAAATTCGTCAGGGTAGCGGGGAGTAGCTGCCTCCAGTTTATCCGGACAGAAGGGACAGAATCTTTTTCTTGACTCTTCCACGTAGGGAGTCCAGTCGAATTTGGGGAAGCCAATTTTACGAAAAGGGAAAATCCTCACCAGTTGTCCGGTTAATGGGTCATAGCGGGTTTCACTGGCAGCTTCTTTAAGTTCAAAATTATTCATGGGATCATGATACAATGTTTTATTAACCACTCTCTTTAAATTAACGGGCATAATTTAATCATCCTCCAGACAGGTTAAAACTGGTATTAATATATTGTAACAATAATTCGCACAAAAAAAAATAAGCGCCGAGGCCGTTGAAAAACTGCGCCTGGCTTTGTCAGGCTCGCCGTACAGTATTAATTGGGGACATTCCTCTTCCCTAAAGCCATATACGTTGGGGACATTCCTCTGTCCCCAACGCCATGCTCCAAATG
>CBEULQ010000843.1:0-1801 GCA_965543975.1 uncultured Desulfocucumis sp.
GCTTATGGACAAAAGATAGCGAACGAATGGTTTAAATAATTTGTTGAAGATCTTATGCTGGCAAGTCCTGAGTTTGACAACTGGTGGCATAACCATGATGTGCAGGGAATAGGTGAAGGAAACGATGAATTTAACCATCCCAAGGTAGGGTATCTGAAACTGGATCACATTACTTTTGGGGTTTCTGGAAACCAGAACCTGACTGTAAAAGTTTATACGCCGATGCCTGGGACGGACACGGCGGAAAAGATTAGGCAGCTGCTGGAGACAACACGCAATCTTACTCTAAATAAGATTGACATTTTGACAAATAACAATATTTTGACTGATAATGTTTCTGTTTTATCTGATTACAGTATGTCTAACGTAAGATTTAATAGAACTGGCTTAAATTCACGAATGGTGAAGAGTAAAGTTTATTTTGCCGCCGCAGGTGCAACTAACTGGGCTGAGAGTAGAGTGGCAAAAGCTAAGGAATTGTTCTACATTGCCGGATTCGACGAGTCTATCAAACCTGGCGATTCCGTGGCGATCAAGATTCACTTTGGAGAGTGGAACCGTAACGCCTGTCTGCGTCCGGAGGACGTGGCCTGTATCGTGGAAGAAGTTAAGAAGTGCGGCGGTGTACCGTTCGTTTGCGATACCACCACCCTGTCTTACCACCTGTTCAGCTCGCGTTTCGAAGAAACCGGCGTGTTGAAGAGCGCTAACAGGCACGGCTTCAACGCAAACTCCTTGGGCTGCCCGGTGATCGTTGCCGACGGCTTTATCGGCCACGACGACGTTCGCATTGAAATCCCAAACGGCTGCATCCTGAAAGAGACCTATATCAGCAGGGCTCTGGCTTGCGCAGACGTATTGATCGTTCTTACCCACGCCAAAGGTCACCCGATAAGCTCTTTTGGCGGCGCGATTAAAAATATTGGTATCGGCGCCCAGTCCAAGCGGGGCAAATACTGTACTCACCTGGCCATGTGGGGTGACCCTTCCGAGGCCATCGGCTATCCGCTAGTCAATGCACAAAACTGTGGCGGCACCAGCTGCAAGTGGCATCAGCTTTGCGAAGACAGCTGCCCGGAGAACGCCATCAAGATTACCGATAAAGGCCTCGACTTTAACTACGACAAGTGCCGTCTCTGTTACAGCTGCCAGGTCACCTGCCTATTTGTGGGTGAAAGCACCATCGGCTTTCGTGATGACTACTTCCCTTATGCCCAGATCGCCATAGCCGACGCTGCCAAGGGCTGCCTGGACTTCTTTGATCCCGCAAAGACCAATTTTATGACCTACATCCAGGACGTAGCACCAGAGTGTGACTGTTTCCCGTGGGCCGGCATACCCATCGTTCCCGACATCGGTATCGTCGCCGGTAAGGACATCGTGGCCATTGACGCCGCGACCCTCGACCTGATTGACGCCGCCCCGAACCTGCCCGGTTCCCGCACCGATGCTTTGGGCCTGAAGCCCGGCGACGACAAGTTCGGGGCTATCAACCTGGTCTCCCCTCGGATCCATCTTCGTGCTGCCGAGAAGTTAGGCATGGGCTCCATGGACTACGAAATCAAGAAATATGAACCGGTTCTTACTCCGGACAACATCGGCAAGCACCAAATGGAAAACTGTCCGACCACACTCATCTTGCGCAAGCAGTTTGCTGCCGGCGGACACATCCTCAATGAAGGCGGCATCCTGCCCTTCAAGCGCGCCAACTTTATGCAAGGCTCCTGGAAAGAGTTCGTTTAATTCAGGGGTCCGGCACCTGACTATTTAGCTTATTTCAAAAAATAACACCTCCTGTGTG
>CBEULQ010000844.1:0-1800 GCA_965543975.1 uncultured Desulfocucumis sp.
AATCCTTATCATCAAATGTTTTTCTTTTATTTATGTATTTTTTGACTAAAACAGAATCAACTATCTCTGCGCACCCCCATTTTTATTGGCAATTAAGTAGTCATAATGATTGCATGTGATTCGGAATCATTCATGACCTTGCATTGCCGTTTTAATATACGCGTCTAAAATACAATGATAATCATTATCATTGTGCGGGTAAAAAAATTTTGTGCGGTAACAATTGGCTATTCTCTGTTGGCTGCTCTCTTTCATGATAAGCATTATGCAGTCCCGTTTAATGAGAATCATTCTCATCTATATAAAAAATACTCCAACTCTGCCCCTTTGTCAAGACCATTTTACCAGTAATATGTACAATTTGCTATCAAATACCGGGGCTCCCGTGCCGGCCAAACATAAATCGGCAAAACCGTCCTGCGGCATTACTCCAGAATCTCTACGAACCCCTGCGTACCGTCCACACGTATTTTTTGTCCATCCTTTATTTGGCGGGTCGCGTTATCGACCCCCACCACCGCAGGTATGCCGTATTCCCTGGCCACCACCGCACCATGGGTCATAAGGCCGCCCACTTCCGTCACCAGCCCGGCAGCAAGGGGAAATAAAGGCGTCCAGCCCGGATCGGTATACGGCGCCACCAGTATATCTCCCTTATCCATTTTAGCCTCTTCCAGTCTCAGTATAACCCGGGCGCGGCCCTCCACCATCCCGGCCGACACCGGGGTCCCCGCCAGCGCACCCGGCGGTACGTGAGCTCCCGGTTTGGCGGTGATGATTTCTCCCTCGCTGGTGATGGCCCGGGGAGGCTTAAGTTTCGCATCATTTTGAAATTTTTCTTTTCGCATGCTGATAATATTGCGGTCCACACGCCGGGTTTCTATTATTTCTTTAATTTCCTGCAGCGAAAACCAAAAAACTTCTTCCGGATGTTCAAGGATTCCGGCCGCCACCAGTTTATCGGCCTCCTGCAGAATCGCCTGCTTGCAAAGATCCAAATTCTGTACAATAAAATATTTGGGATGTTCCCTGATACCTATTAATGAGCGGTGCACCTTGATTAGCCGCTGCATGCGCCTGGCCTTAAAGAACCCCCGGGGCGTTTGGCGCAGGCGCTCCAGCAGCCTGCCGGCGGCAAGTTCAGCCTCCTCTTTGCCTGCCAGAAAGTCAAGGCGGTGCTGCCCGGGCCTGACCCCTTTAATGTGGCTTAAAATGGCGGGGACCAACTGGGTGGGAGCTTCACGCCACCGTGGCCGGGTAACGTCTATTTCCCCGGTGCCCCGCATGCCATATCGCTCAAAGAAACTCAAGAAAACAGGCAGCACTTCTTCTCCGCCGGGAACAGCCCTTAAGCCCTCCCAAAATGTTTCGCCGTCCGTCCGCCTCAAGTAATCGATCACCGCCGGATGATTGCGCGCGGCATCGGCCACATCCCCCAGCGCCAACCCCATTTCCGTTGTTACATTCCCCGGCGGGGATTTACTGATGCCGCCCAATTCAGCCGCATTGCCCAGCCACTTTTTGGACAGGCTCTCAATGAGCTTGTAAGTAATAATCGCGGGCCCCATATATTGGGCTGCCCTCGAAACAAACGCCGGCATTAAGCCGGGCAACATTTCCTGAATCTGCGTGATTCTGTCCGAACCCGACACTTCTTGCAGCTTTTTTCTGTTTTCCTCGACTTTGCCGGCGATAAACCGGTTTATCTCATCAATGGCCTGGTAATTTTCACGGTACAATATATTTCTGAGGACGGCAAAGGCTGTGGGGAAGACCTTTTTAACCAGGGTAAAATCCACT
>CBEULQ010000845.1:0-1796 GCA_965543975.1 uncultured Desulfocucumis sp.
GATAATCCACAAATACAAGTTTAGCATCTGGAACAATATTTTTTAATTTTTTTGCAATAATCATCCCAGCATTATCAGTGTCCGGCCAAATATAGAACTTTAATTTTGTTTGTTTAAGCAAGCCTAAAAAAAGCTCATGCGCACTTTTTACCTGACCATCTATTCCGATTGCTAAAACTTTAGAATCCTCCAGCCATCGTGACTTGTACATTTTAAGCAAAAGAGCGCGGTTTTCAGTGCAAATGACTACTTCACCGGGTAAATTAATGCTTTCAATTTCTTGTACTTGAACATTGGTAATAGAGTAAAGCCCAGATCTTGAACGGTTTTCTTCGGTACCATCAGAGTAAAAAATTCGATAATTTCCAGCTAGGTAGATAGGATATAAGCTCCCATTTGATAGCAAGCCTATGTCGGATA
Organism: uncultured Desulfocucumis sp.; assembly: GCA_965543975.1. Lineage (GTDB taxonomy): Bacteria > Bacillota > Desulfotomaculia > Desulfotomaculales > Desulfocucumaceae > Desulfocucumis. Next base: position 421 of record CBEULQ010000845.1, read on the forward strand.
ATGCTGTATTTGAAATGGTCTCTGTTATTTTTATGAGAATATCCTTGCTAGTGTCGAAGCATTTAGAACCACCTATTTTCTCATAAGTAGTGGCCCCGATTTCTTTCCACTCAAATCCTTCCGTATTTAGAAATAATACATTACACAAGGATAAAAGAAACTCGACTCCCAGCGTAAATCCATTGGGAATTTTATTTGGTGAAAATCGAGACCAGCTATCTCCGTATAACAAAACCGGCTGTTCACTATTATAGTCATAGAAATCTTCCAATTCTTTTAGAGCGCCAGTGACTCTCTCTAGGATCTTAATTACTCCGAGCCGTTGTGTTTTGGAAAGATTGGCTTGTGGATGTTTTTTTAATAATTCCAATCTTTTTTTCTGCTCTAAAATCCATTGAATTGTCTGGTTGGTATTTGTTTGCCTTTGATTTTCAAGCGCTTTTTCCAGCAGTCGCCCAGGGCCGATCCAAATGCTAACAATAGAAACTCCGTCCTTTGCTAATCTGGTCCACTTAGCCAGATACCCCGAGGCAATGAGATTGTTCGTCAGAAGCTCAGGGTCGCTCCCAATTTTTACTGCATCTTGGGCTATTTCCTGTAAAAAACGGGTGAATTCCACTGATAATCGTTTCACAAAAAACCTTAACAGCTTTTGGTGTAATATTTGCGGAATCGAGCAATCGTCTGCCTCTATTCCGATTTCTACAATTCCAACTAAAAACAGCTTTCTTACCGTTTCCTGATAAATCTTAACCATGCCCCATTGGCGGTATTCAATGGGTGCATCAATCGTCCAATTGCTATTCATCTTAATCCAGTTCGGAAGAATATTGTTTTCCATTCTAAGTCCTCGCTACTCTGAATTGTCCTCAGCATCAAGAGGCATTTGTAGGTACTGCTCCCTTGTTACATCATAAACCTCGCTTATGTTCTTACCGGGCTCAAGGGAAGGATTGGCCACCACGCAATGAAATTTGCCAAAACGGTTGAGATATTGATCCCCGTGTATTTTAGGGGAAACAATGATGAGTTTTCGATCGAGAACCGATTTGTACATATCGAATAGCTGGTGCTTTCGTTCTTCGTCGAGCGCGCTGTCAAACTCATCCAACACGTAAAACGGCGGTTTGTTTTCAATATCGCTTAATAAGGCCAAGGCAAATATCAAGGAAGTGGCAGCCCGTTCTCCACCCGAAATACCTTTTCCTACTCGTTTGGTAGATTCCGGCTCTACCTTTTCCGGCTTATGCCCAACCTGGGTGGCAACGTGAAGTTCCCATTTATACTGGGGATTCCGTTCATTCTCATCGGGTGGAATTGACCTTATATATCCAACCATACCAAGGTGCTGCATATATTTACTGAAGAGTTGATTG
>CBEULQ010000846.1:0-1795 GCA_965543975.1 uncultured Desulfocucumis sp.
ACTGGAGTTCAGCGTGTGCTCTTCCGATCTGAAATGCTCCCCTATAACACCCCGCTGGAGCAGATAGCCGCCAAAACCCCCCGGGGTATTGTTTTTTCCGGCGGACCTTCCAGCGTGTATCAGGAGAACGCACCCACCGTTGATCCCGGGATATATAACCTGGGAGTGCCTGTTCTGGGTATATGCTATGGCATGCAGTTGATGGCCAGGCAGCTTGGCGGTGAAGTGTCCAGGGCAGTACAGAGGGAATACGGCAGAATAGAGTTGAATACTGTGGATCCGGACGATATACTGTGCTGCCTGGAGTCCCTGGAACAGTGCTGGATGAGCCATGGTGACAGGGTTGACTCCGCTCCTCCGGGGTTCAAAATAACCGCCAGAACGGACCTGGCTCCGGTGGCCGCCATGTCGGACCCGGCCAGAAAGCTTTATGCCGTTCAGTTTCACCCGGAAGTGGTACACACCCCCAAAGGTCAGGACATATTAAAGCAGTTTTTATACTCTGTCTGCGGGTGCAGCGGCACCTGGGATATGGGTTCCTTTATAGACCACTCCGTGGCGGAAATAAAGGATAAAGTGGGACAAGGCAAAGTGCTGTGCGCTTTAAGCGGAGGGGTCGATTCCTCCGTGGCGGCGGTTTTGGTGCACCGGGCGGTGGGGGACAACCTTACCTGTGTTTTCGTCAACCACGGCCTTTTAAGAAAAGGCGAGGCGGAACAGGTTCTCACCACCTTCCGGGAGCAGTTTAAAATTAAACTGGTATATGTGGATGCTTCCCGGAGATTTTTGGATAAACTTGCCGGGGTTACAGATCCGGAAAGAAAAAGAAAGATTATAGGCGAGGAGTTTATCAGGGTTTTCGAAGAGGAGTCAACAAAACTGGGCCAGATAGATTATCTTGTACAGGGCACCCTTTACCCCGATGTGGTGGAAAGCGGCACCGCCACCGCGGCGGTGATCAAATCACACCACAATGTGGGCGGCCTTCCCGAAGATATGAAATTTGAACTGGTTGAACCCCTGCGCTGGTTGTTTAAGGATGAAGTAAGAGTTTTGGGCAGCGAACTGGGGATGCCGGATGAGATTGTATGGCGCCAGCCATTTCCCGGCCCGGGGCTGGCCGTGAGGATCATCGGGGAGATAACCGACGAAAAACTGAGAATTCTACGGGAAGCGGATGCCGTGGTCACGGGGGAAATAGCCTTGGCCGGCCTGGACCGGGAAATCTGGCAGTATTTCGCGGTATTGCCAGGCTTGCGCAGCGTCGGAGTGATGGGGGACGAGAGAACCTACGCCTACACCATTGCCGTCAGGGCGGTGCACAGCCATGACGGAATGACCGCCGACTGGGTAAGGATTCCCTACGATGTGCTGGGCAAAATATCCAGCAGGATAGTAAATGAAATAAAAGAGGTAAACCGTGTGGTTTACGATATAACCAGCAAGCCCCCTTCCACCATTGAGTGGGAATAGGGGTGAAGGGTTGGAAATACTGATTTTTAAAGGGTTTTAAGTTTTCTGCTGAATTGTCTGGGGGCTTAGATTTCCATGGTGTTTTAGGATAATCTAAGCCCCCTGTTTTTATTTTGCCAGCTTCGAAAAAAAGGATAGGGTTTTGATTGGAATGACGGACGGGGAAGTTCTGAGCAAAAAACATGGGGTAAGTCCATTGATGTTAGCAAAACAATAACAGTAGATGGAATAAGTGAGATTTTGTTTTATGGTAATGGCAGATACCTGTATTTTAGGAACATTACCTTATGCAAATGCAAATATAAACTCGAATAAGTTATTT
>CBEULQ010000847.1:0-1792 GCA_965543975.1 uncultured Desulfocucumis sp.
AATTCTTCCCCGGATATGAAATAGCTTAGGGGAAAACCTTCGCCATCGGTTAAATATCCGAGGTTGAGAGTGCCGGTGTTTTCCTTAAAAGATAATTTCCCGACGTACAGTATTAGTTCCGGGTATTCATCCCTGGGAGGATAATGCTTCCTCAAAAGATCAAAGAATTCTCCGGGGGTTCCTGTGTTTATTGTTTTCTTTTCCAATTCTTTTTTCATTATCTGCTGCATTATAGTCAATGAGCAGAGCCTTTTGGGCTGGAAAACCATTTCCAGGGCGACCAGCAGGGATACCGGGGCTACGCCGTCAGTGTGCTCATTCAGGGAATTGCAATGGTTTTGCAGAAATTTAAGCTCACTCATTACCAGCCGGATTTTCTCTGCCGGCAAGCGGCTGAGGTTAGCCAGGGTAATCAGTTCTTTCTGCTTTACTTTACCGCCTTTCCTATAGCTCTCCATAACCCTTAAATAGTGATATTTTTTCTTTTTATATTTTGAGGTGACAATTCTGAAAAACACATCTGATCCCCCCTGAATTGTTGAGAAGACCTTTTTAAACCACGTAAAAAAACAAAAAGAGTGGGCAGTCGTAATGACTACCCACCCAAGTAATCGAATCTTGAAACCCCTTAAAAGGGGCCAACCGATAAACATGCTATTTAGTTAACGTTTAATAGCCGTTCTATTGTTAAATCAAAATCAGAGTTCACTCCGTGCTGATTTTTTTACCGTATGTAGCTATTATATCGGAGTCGGAAACAAGACTGATGTCCGTGTTTTGATCGGATTCTTCCAGGTTCTTATATCCCCTGCGCAGTTCTTCATTTACGTTCAGGACTTCCCGGGAAAAATGAAAGTGATCACCATTGGCGTGATCCAATGCCGAAGCCTTGACGGGTAAATCTATCACCGAGGAAGGAGGAATATATTTATTTTCATCAATATTTACACCGGTAACCAAAGCGCAATGGGAGACAAAACTTCCGCTTCCCAGTTCAGCCTTTAGCAGAACGGCGTTGAATCCTATAAAACAATTGTCGCCAATCCGGCAGGGGCCATGTATAACCGCTCCATGAGCAATACTGCAATTGCTGCCGATAATAATGGAAGTGTTTTTCAGGCAGTGCATGATGACTCCATCCTGAACGTTGGTGCCGCTGCCTATAATAATAGGGGAACCCTCATCTGCCCTGATTATTGCACCGGGGTGGATGATTACGTCATCTTCCACTATGACGTTGCCTATCAATATTGCTGTTTCATGAATGAAGGCGCTGGGACTGACAGTGGGGAATATTTCAGTATTATGCCAGCTGGTGACGGGACTTGATCTGAACATAGCCCGACCTCCTTCACCTTATTAAATTAAACACAATGACAAATAATAATAGCCATTTAATCATCTGGTTGATTAAGCTGTTCCAACAGGGAAGAATGGGATGCTTACCGGTGATGTCAAAATGTAATATTATTCACTTAACCTTTTAAAAAAATTTCTTCATTAATATTGAAATTAATAAAGAAAAATTTCTTTCCTTCCATGTTGTCATTACCACGGATGTGCATTTCCCATAAAAATTATGGCTAATTTTTATGGGAAACCGTACCGGACGCTGTCACCGGCGCTTGCCGGCAACTATAGCCCGCTGGTTTGTCACCATAAGTTGTCATTATGCTTGAGAAATATTATACAAGTATATTGTGCTTTTGGCAACACGAATTTAAATGTATTTCATGATGTTTTTTCAATACAAAACCGGGCCACAGTGGTTTGTAAAACACCCTGGGCCCGG